>JACNFL010000099.1 GCA_014384685.1 Methanobacteriota archaeon | reverse complement strand
ATAATGGTCACACCCAGCCCCTTCAAACGTGAGTGCGTGGCAAGTACAATTGAGTTCACACACAAGTTTCGTGGCAAGCACTACCAACACTCTTGACTCGAGTAATGCGCTAAGTTATGACGGGAGTTTTGGTACTAATCCACTCTCATATACAATTGATGTTCAAGGAGACTTACCACCCGGATGGACTGGTTGGGCTGATGCTTGGCTACATTGGAGAGTGCGGCCAATAATAGGTGATTACGTAGGAAATTGGACGGATGGTGGTGAATTCAGAGTTCCTGCTGACCAAGGTAGTGATGATGGGCTTGGTAACCATACTGTGTCAATGAGCCGCGGTTCTGTGTTCTCCTCAAGCGGATATTTACCAACGGTCCCAGATACTTGGATTGACTCAACTCCTAATGCGGGTACTAACACCCCTCAAGGAAGTAACTCAACACTTGCGGTTGGCAACTCACCATTCCAATCAGGTCAAGATTCTGTAGCATTGATTCAGTTTGATCTCGGTGAATTACCATTCCCACCTAATATGCTCGCAACTACTGTTTCTCTGAAGATGTACCGCTCCGGCTATTCTACATCTGGAACCGCAACTGTTGGAATACACGAATGTAATTCGTTCTCAGAAACGGATACCTGGAATTCGTTCTCACTTGCAACTAATTGTAACTCAACAGCGGCATCAACCCTCAGCCAATCAGTAGGCGGGTTTGGAGGCGTTTGGTACGATTGGGATGTTACTACACTAGTGCAAGCAGCAGGCCATAATGGCACTGTTTCAATGGCAATCAAAGCACCGAATTACTCTGGATATCTACAATTCACATCTTCTGAAGCAAGTGCTAGTGCTTATCGGCCACAACTTGTAATTGGTTATGTTGACAACCAAAATGGAACAGCACCACCTGGAACCCCGGTTCTATCATGGCCAACAGACCAACAGGTAATCTACTCGGTTTCACAATACGATGATTTCCTACTTGATGCGTTAGTAAAGCCGAATCTAACATGGAATCATGCAGGTGATACTACCGGATACATTGTTAGAATGTGGAACGCAACTGATTCCAATATGTTCTATTCATGGAACGCAACCAGCAATCAAGGATTATTCTCTACCCCCACAACTATTGCTACCTTCACCCCTGGATGGGACTTAGAAGAAGGTGGTGTATACTATTGGAATATTCAAGGTATTAACGGCTCTATTTTAGGACCGCGCTCATCAACTTGGGCATTCGGAATTGGAGGCCCAAATACTCAATTTTCAGGAAACAATATTTGGACCATGGATTATCAAGAAGGAGATGATGTTGAAGAATTCAACCATCCAACGGTTGATGACACATACATAAGCGAAGGTAACCCTTCTACGAACTATCAAACCGATGCACTGAAGATTGGGGAAGGTTGCACAGGTGGACCAACTAGTAATGAGAAGTGTATTGGGATTATTCAAATAGACCTCAGCCAAGTACCACTTACTGGAGACTCCAGAGCTCATTCTGGACGACTAGCAATATGGCTTGAATCGGTATCTGCCCCAACCTCGGGTTGGATGGATATTACAGCTTATGCTTTGCTAAATAGCAACTTCCGCGAGGACCAAGCAAATTGGAATCAAGCATCACTTGGTAACAACTGGACATCTGCTGGAATTGGTGCTGGAAGTGACCGAAGCACAATTGCTCTAGGAACTGTTAGAATAATGGCAACCTCACAAGCAGGTTGGTTCTATGTCGATATCAGCGGCGCTCTAGCCGCAAATGTCAATGAGACATTCTCAGTTGTTTTGATTGGTACACCACAACCGGTATCTCAAGGAACTGCTCAAATCACTGCAACTTTTTCCAACAGTGAGGCCACGAATGTTGGCCACCGGCCAACACTTTCCTTCAATTACACAAATGTCTTTGACATTTCACTCACCGGTTCAGGAACTACTACCTCGGACACACCAGTACAGATGTCTGCAACTTTAATTGATGTTGACAATCAAATAATTAGTGGAGATGTCGAATGGACTACTTCAAACGGCGTCATAAATAGCACTGGATTCTTTACCCCTGATCAAAGTGGTAATGTGACAATCTCTGCCCGCTTTGGGAGAGTAATTGTAACCCACACAATCGTTGTCCAACCAGGAATTCCAACCACCCTAATTGGTGGACCATTGGCCTCTACGATAACCAGTGATGAATCTGTTTCAATGTGGTTCAATGTGCTTGATGCGAACAGCAATTTAGTCCCAGGAGTCGCACTATCATTTGCGGTAACGAATGGCTCAATCGCTGAAGGTAATTCACATACAACGCCATTAGGAGCCATTACCTATATGCCTTGGAACACAGGAATACAGTGGGTCAATGTTACTTGGATCGGGGGCTCATTATCCCTACAAATCATGGTTACCGAAGGATTACCTGATTACATTGTGATGACTGGTTTCCCTTCAATCCCTGCTGGTGAAACTCGAGATTTCAATTGGACTGCCTATGATGCACATGATAATCCAGTCACACCATATCGACTCTTGTCGGTTAACTGGACTGTTGAGGATGGTAATATTACTCAAGTTGGTGAATACACTGCTGATAAGGTTGGATTTTGGAATCTGACACTTACAACCGGTTACGGATTATCAATAGTACAGACTATTGAAACCACGCATGGTGCGATTTTTGATCTTGAAGTAACTCCAACTACATATTCATTAACAGCAGATGAAGAATTGACAATTAATACAGTTAGAATTGATGTTCGTGGAAATCGGTTGAATGTCACTCTACCGGCAACTGCTTGGGTGATATCTAATGGTACCCTGTTTGAAGAGGACCCCGTTCGCTGGAGTCCAATAGGTGCAGCCACACAGACGATTGATGCTACTTTAGAAGGTATCACAACTAGAATAATCATTTCAGTCACGCACGGAGAAGCAATTGGAATTGACATAAGAATTGGCAGTAGCGATATTATTATGTCAGGAGATTCTGTATCAATTGATGCATACAATTATGATCAGTATGGGAACGAATGGATTGCCGCTATTGATGTTTGGGAAATAGATGAATCTATGGCCGACCAGAGTTGGTTGACTGCCTCACTTGCATATGCAGAATTTGAAGCAGTTACAGTTGGCTCATGGACCGTTACTGCAACTTACATGCATAATGGAGTTACTGCAATGACTGATTCACAGTCATTCACAGTTGAGGAAGGTCCACTGGCTAGCATTGTACTTTCTGGACATGGAACTCAAATGACTGCAGATGACACCTTGGCATTGAATCCAATTACTAGAGACCAAAACGCAAATCTGTTGGGATCAGATGTATTAAACTGGTTCATTTGGGATGCAGATAGCCCAACTACGCAACCACCATCCTGTATTAACTGGGGCAATGAATTAACTGACACCTTACAAAGCAACAGCTACAACTGGGATGCTTCTGTAGAAGGAACCTGGAAAATATGTGCTATATCAGGGCCATATCAAACCATTGTGGAGGTAACAGTAAGCCATGGAGAGGCAGCAGTACTATACAAGAATCCAACTGCTAATACATTAGTAGCAGGTGCTACAATTTCAATCGAATTATCTGCTGCAGACTCAGATGGAAATGTCTTCGCAATAGATGTTGATTGGTCAGGGAGCCCAGCAACCGACTTCACCGACGAAGAAGAAGTCGGAGAATATTCGTGGCACGGCACTTCAATGGGCAATTATAGCCTAGAGTATTCATACGCAGATTTGAGCGGAATATGGGAAGTTACTGTTACTCCATCAACTCTTGAAACCCTAGATATGACCATCAGCCCGAGCACAAATGTTCAGCAACAAGAAACCATTACTATCGATGTACGGGCGTTTGATGCGTTTGGAAATGAGATAGATGTTCCAGATGAAGCAACTGTCTATCATGGTGGAGAACTTCACGTCACCACTAAGATTTCCAATTCCCAATGGCAAATCTACATGCTTGATGAAGGTCAATCAGAAATTACTGTTGTAGCACTGGAAAAGTATGATTCAGAGTATGTCCAAGTTGCACAAACTATGTTCGGATTCTTTGAGGCTGGTGGAACTCTGTACTATATTGGTGCTGGACTTTTGGCATTGATTGTGGTTGGAGTAATTGCCACCCTAGTTGTGCTACTAAGGAGAGCTGGGGCTGATGATGAGGATGACGATGAATTCTATGAAGAATATGAGAGTTATGACAACATTAGTGAAGGTGAATACGACGAACCTGAAACCCTTTCTGACGATTATGTAGAGGAAGAAATACAATCAGAATCTGATGGTGGAGAAAGTGATCCAAATATATCAGTAGATGATGATGGCACAGAATGGTGGGAAGATGAGCAAGGCGTCTGGTGGTACCGTTCTGTTGACATGGACGACTGGGAAGTTTGGGAAGATTAAGTAGAAAACTACCTAACATCATTTACCAAACAAGGTGTCTCCTAAAGGAGACACCTTCTGCAACAAACCGGGGGATATTTGATGAATGAAGGCGTGCCTCATAGGTGAGGCGATGCCATGTTCCGCAACCCTCTGATATCCCTGATGATTGCAATCATCGTGGTTAGCCCATGGGCAATTGCCATCCAAAATAATGATTTAATCGATAAAAATGAGGTTTTTAATTCTTCAACACCCCCTTCTCCAAACGATGATGACTACACAGATTTTGGCAACGGCTCCGCAGGAAATTCTTACTGGGTAGGAAGTTCAGGAAATCATGGAATTCAAGATACTTGGTTGAGTGCAGCACAACCATCCAACAATTACGGCAGTGACAGCGAATTGAAAGCTGGCTTCTCAGCAAATGCTAGCAGTCGCTGGAATACGTTATTTGGAATCGAATTATCTCAAGCCGGTATGTTCACCAATGTGACAATACAATCTGCAACATTGGCACTGGATGTCAAACAGTTTAGTGGTCAGCCAGAAATCCGAAGTTGGGTAGTATATGATGAGGACTGGGATGCAGATACCACTGATTGGAATTCTTGGACAGTTGGAGGAGCACTTGGAAACGATGATTCAGGTGGCCTGATGGACGAGGTGACAATAACGTCTCAAGGATGGATCGAGATTGATGTTACAAGGTCTGTTGAAGTTGCTTATGAACGCTACATCAATGGAAATGACCCCTCAGCATCTGTACTCTTAACAGGGCCAGCATGGGGTGAAGAATGGGCAACCTTCCATTCAAGTGAGTATGTTTTCTCATCTGAAAGACCTCGCCTCAATGTCACATATAATTGGGGAGTCAGTGTTTTACCCATTACAACAGAATGGGTTGATGTCTTT
The DNA here is from genome assembly GCA_014384685.1 of Methanobacteriota archaeon. Next base: position 7,626 of record JACNFL010000099.1, on the reverse strand, counting down.
CCAAAACCGCCACATCGTATTGATGCAGATAACCTCCTTAATTTAGAAGCTCAAGCCAGAAGTGGTACTGGTTATCCTATTACTGGTATGACCTCGTGGTCCTCTAACACTGGTTCAGTTGACTCTGGTGGGCTTTTCACCCCGGATATATCGGGCATTGCGCAAATTACTGCAACTATTGCAGGAGTGCAGGGCTCCTTGTCTTTGCAAGTTGACCCAGGAACACCTGTCAATCTTGATCTAGAAACAAAATCGGTTGAATTAACAATTGATGACTTTTTCCAATTTAATTCTACATTTGTTGACGCAAATGGCAACTCTGTTGATAGTGCTACTTTGACTTGGTATTCAGATTATGGTATCGTAAATGAAACAGGATACTATCAACCTACAACGGTAGGCTCCGACCAAGTTACTGTAACATGGCAGTCATTATTCGCTACCGCTGACATCACTGTATCAGCCGGTTCAGCAACGAACATTACGATTGAATCTAATTTATCCGTTGCCTCGGGTGAACAAGTTCCAATCATTTACACTGTCACTGATAGACTTGGGAATTTACTTCCAAATCAAGCAGCTGGATCAATTAGTTGGAGCGTGGATAGTGGGCAAGTCGATGGCGTTGGCATCTACACCGGCGGCGAAGTTGGAACTTGGCGAATCAATGCTACTAGCCCCAGTGGAGCTAGTGGTCACGCCTATGTTGAGGTAACACCTGGTGCGTTATCCTCTATCGAATTAATACCCCCTAACGGCTCTCAACCTGCAGATGAAGCGGTCCTCCTAATTGTGAACTGGCTTGATGTAATGGGGAATGTTGTGCCTGTAAGAATACCGCTTTCAAATTGGAGTGCTGAAGATGGAAATTTCAGAATGACTCCTGCTGGTGTTGAATGGCTCCCACGACGAGAAGGTGTTTGGCAGGTTGGTGTTCATGTTGAGGACAAATGGTCGAATATCACAATTAATGTCACGCATGGTTCAGTGGACCGCTTGTTAATTTCTACTGAAACTGAAGTAATTAGTGCGGATGCCGTTTTACCTTTGACTCTTACAGCAGAAGATTCCAAAGGGAATCGCTGGCAAGTAAATGGAACTTGGTTGGTTTTAGAGCCTGATGCCGCTCCTTGGTTAAGCCCGATTGAGAACGGTGCACAATTTGAGGGCGTTGTTGCTGGTAATTGGACTATCAAAGCGGAATATAATGATGGAAATAACGATTTTTCAACCCATTTAGTACTGGAAGTTATTCCAGGCTCCCTAGCACAGATTATTCTTGCAGGTGAAGGCTCACAAGTGTCAGCAGATAGTTGGATTGATTTCGAACCCACTTTCTTTGATGAAGATGGAAATCAATTAAATGACATTCAATTAAACTGGAGCTTTATTCATCAAGGCTCACAAACAGATAGAACAGAAGAAATGAGAACAAATGATGCTATTTGGTATCCTGTCCTATCTGGTCACCATGAAATTGAAGTTGAAGCAGCAGGTGTATTCGCTTCTTTAGGGATTGATATTCAACCGGGAATTGCACACACAATTAGAGCCTTGGAAACTAATGGATTAATTGTAGAAAGTGGAAATATAACTAGTATTCAAATTAATGCAACCGACCTTGATGGGAATGACTTCGGTAGCGATGTGACTTGGTCCATCCCTCACAACAGTGTGGATTTGGCCAACGGTACTAGGGCAGGCGAATATCTGCTAAGAGGAATTAGAGCCGGCACCCATAACTTGCAGTTTCAATCCGGTCTTGCAGACGGTTCAGTATCGGTAACTGTACTTCATGGAGATGTCGTTAACATTGTAATTAGTATTGCCAAAGATAATGTTAAGACCGGGGATATTGTTGATGTTGAAGTGACTGCCTATGACTATGGAGGTAACAAAATTTCACTGAACCCGGACAATGTTCAATTAACGAGTAGTGCAGGTAAATTCGGTCATTCTACTGGTGATTTTTGGCAGATGGTTATTCAGAATTCTGGGTCTCAGCAAAGAATTAATGTTGTTTATGAAACCGCTCAGGGTGAAGCTTTCATTGATGTTTCAGCAGACCCTCTAAGGGCGTTTGGCGATTCAAATTTAGCCACTAGCCTGTGGGCGGGAATTGGAGTGACTGTCGTAATGTTTGTACTGTTAATAGCAAGACTACGGCGAAGAAGCAGAGAAGAGGAAGATGCACTTGACCACCATTTTGGAGTCAATGAACCACTAAAAGCAATTGACCCAATGGCTGGATATAAGCCATCAAAGAAAGCAAGAGCTGCTGCACGCCAAGCCTTCAATAAAATGCAACCACAAATGTCTCAGCAACAGTGGGGTGGTTATCAACAGATGCCCCAAATGGCTAACCCCAGCGAACCACCAACACCTGCAGTACTAGAAGCCCCTGCAATTGCAACTACCCCTCAACAAATTGAGCAAACAGAACCTGAAGTATGGACGAATAGCACATCGGACACTCAAGCCAGTCAAGAAACTGAGATTGAAGAATCTACCTGGACAACTGAGCAAGTGTGGGAATGGGGTAGAACTCAGGGCTGGAATGATGAGCAAATTGCTGCCTACGAATTGGTTTATGATCAAAGTGTTAGAAATCCTATTGCAGAATCCAGCGAACAAATTTCAGTCAGTGATACCCCTCAAGAAGTAGTTACAAGCATTGAGGTAAATGTCCACGAAGAACCCACCCCAGCCAACGAAACAGTAGTAGAGGAAGTGGTTGAGCCAGAGCCTCAAGAAAGTCAAGCAAATCGGACAGACGTGCGTAAAGAGGGGATAATGAAGGCAATGTCAGGTACAACCCAAGGAGAAGCAGGTTGGTATTTGGATGGTGATGGAAATCCATCGCGTTGGGATATTGATGCGGATGGAACATGGCATCAAACAGGTTAGATGATAGGATGGAGATGTTGAAATTGAGAAGAGCATATTTCTCTGCTATTTTGCTCTCAATTTTATTTTTGGTTTCAACTTCCTATATCCCTACTTTAAGTGAACAATTGCATAATGAAGTTGGATATGAAAGCGAAAATGCATCTGGTCGAACTTGCTCCGGCCCAGCAAATACTGATTCTATCACAATTCTACCACCTGGTCCCGTCACCTTACCAGCAGATCAAAGCAGGATTTTCAATGCCACGATGTACAATTCGGATGGAATCCCATTAGGTGGTACTCCGGATTGGAGCGTTAGTGAAGGCAGCATCGCACCCCAAGGTGGTTCTGAAGCGATTTACTATCCCAATTTGATTGGGAATCATACAGTTTGGGCATGCGCTGGAGATGTAACTGCATCAGTACAAGTGATTGTAACTCTTGGTGCCACTCAGAGCATTAATTTATCAGGAAACAAGGTAAACTTGAGTGCTGATGAAGTGGTACAATTAACAGTAACCGAGTATGATATCAGAAGTAATTCAGGAACAATGTTTGTGCCAAGTTCAGATTGGACAATTCCAGATGGTTCTTCAATTCATGTTCAGCCAGGTCAAGCAGCCATTTGGACACCTGGACCAATTGGGGTTCAAACAATTTCAGTAACTACAAGTGGATTCACTTCATCTTGGGAAGTCAATGTTAGTCGGGGAATGGGTGTTGATTTGGTCGTGAATGCAGATAGAACAATTCTTACCTCTGACGAATCGGTTGATTTGACTATGTCAATCGCTGATATACGAGGTAATCTTCTCGAGGTTGATGGTAACTGGTCAACCCTTGCACCACAAGCAAATGCTTGGATATCTGGAAACGGAAGTCAAGCCACATTTGATGGTACACTAGTTGGAAATTGGACTGTTCGAGCAGAATACAATGGACCAGAGAGTGGAAATGTAAACATGTCTGATGAATTGGTATTAGATGTTAGAGTAGGAAGGATTTCATTAATATCCATAGATGGACATGATTCAAATCTTGAAACTGGAGAGGTGTTGCAATTGAATCCGATTGCAACAGACCTAGATGGAAACATCATCCCTGATGCGACATTTAATTGGTCTGTTGATGGGCCTTCGGGAGATGAATCAATAGATGCAGTCAATAATACGTTTACACCATCTACTGAAGGTCAACACAATATTCAGGTAGAATCGGGAGGTAGGCCATCGTCAATACGAGTACAAGTTGGATGGTCAGAACCGATTGACATCAATGTAACCACCACTGACGGAGATTGGTATCTTACTGTAGTCACTGGTGGAAGTCTTCCACTACACGTTGAAGGGTTAGATGTAATGGGAGATTGGCATCCATATAACCCAACTTGGGAAGTTGATGAAAACTTCGGCTCAATCGAAGTTAGCGGAGGAGATGGTGATTATATCTACAATGCAGAAGGAGTCAATTGGACTCAACTACACGCCTTCGCAGATGGCAACGAGTACACCATTTTGGTGTACGTAACGCCTGGCCCGCTTGACCATTTCGAAGTGTATATTTCAGATAGCGGTGTGCAGGGGGAATCTGTGCTATTCATAGTTCGAGGATTTGACGTGAGTGGTAATGGAGTTTCAATACCTATCTGTGATTTGACAATGACTTCTTCAGCAGGACGTACAGAATGTGACGAAGAATTAGGGTGGCGGCTATATCTTGAAAATGATGGAGAGCAACACATCATCACCGCTACTTATGAAGGATCAGAAGGTACTGGTTTCATAGATATTCAAGCAACTTTACTTGATGGAAAATTTGGCAGCAGTACAGATGTTATGGCTGGCGGTGCAGTTCTAATTGCATTACTAATTTCAATTGTTCTCATTGTGGTTTATTCACGTGTGAAGAAATTAGCAAATGAATATGAAGAAGAATTAGCAGAAGAAGAAAAGGATAGAGCATTAGAAGAATTAGGTGTACCTCTTCCACCAAAGGTAATTCCCAGAGGCGCACCGATGGTTGCACCCCCTTCCCCACCACCACCAGCATTTATGTTCGGTACGGGTATCGCACCAAATTCATCTTCCGCTGCACCTACATTGGGTGTTTTCGTACGTTCAGACCAGCAGTATGCACCGGGACAATCAGCGCAACAACCGGTTCCACAAGCAAACTGGAATAATCCCGGCTCAACCGGAACAACTCAGGTTTCACCTCCTGTGAAAAATTGGGGTACCCCTGGGATTACTGGAGCGGCTAACGATGCAACTGCACAACCTACACCCGCACCACAACCCACCTCAAATGCGCCTTTATCAACTAATGACGCACTAAACGCTCTTGGCCCGACCCAAAGTGAAAATGTAGAAGAAAGTGAAGAAGAATCTGCCCCACTAAGCAACGCTCTGTCTATGTTTTCATCTCCTGATGCTGAAGGTGAGGAAGAACAAATAGAACAAGATGATGATGTTGAAAATATTGATTCCAAGCCCGAAGAAGCCGAGTCCATTGAAATTGAAGATGAAAAATTAGAGGAAACTGAACCATCAGAGATTGAATCTACTGACACAATAGATTCAGATGACAAAAGACAGGAGTCCACTGAAGAAATTGAATGGGGGGCATGGGGTGATGATATTGATGAAGAATTTGAACCCGAAGATATCGTACCTGGGCTTGGACCTCAATCGGAAGGACAGATTCTGAAACCCCTTCCGGGTACGAAGGAAGGTGAATCAGGGTGGTACTTTGATGCAGATGGAAAGCCTGTATTATGGAGTTTTGAACCAATAGGCTGGGAGAAAAAGGATTAACCAACTCAACTGGTGAAATAATAGATTAGAAAACCTAAGATAAATAGGTCCCCAACCACGATTACAATTTTCATCATGAGTGGTAATCGATTCCAAATATCCTTAATTGAAATTGTCTCAACAGCCGTACTATCTTCTTCCATGATTTGGGCTGCCTCAATTTGGTGTATCAATATTGTTCACTTTCATTGGGGAATTCTCCGCTCCTTACATCGTCAACATATTCGTTGACTGCGCCTTCAATCTGTTCTGAAAGATTGAGGTATCGGCGTAAGAATCTAGGACTGAAATCCATCGTAATTCCAAGCATATCATGCAAGACTAAGACTTGTCCATCAACTCCTTGCCCCGCACCTATTCCTATTGTGGGAATTGAAACTGCTTGGGATACTTGTGTTGCAAGACCAGCTGGTATTTTTTCTAATACAATTGCGAAACAACCTGCTTCCTCAAGCATCTTTGCATCTGCAATGAGTTTCTCCGCTTCTTCATCCTCACGTGCGCGAACAGTATATGTTCCAAACTTGTAAATTGATTGAGGAGTAAGACCGAGATGCCCCATTACAGGGATTCCCGCTGTCAAAATACGCTTTACTGAGTCGACTATTTCTGCGCCACCTTCAAGTTTCACTGCGTGGCCACCACTCTCTTTCATGATGCGTATTGCACTTTCCAGTGCCGACTTGGAATTACCCTGGTAAGAACCGAATGGCATGTCAACCACAATCAATGCACGGTCAACCGCTCTGACAACACATTGGGCGTGGTAAATCATCTGATCAAGCGTGATTGGCACTGTGGTTTCGTTTCCAGCCATTACATTAGATGCGGAATCACCAACTAAGATGACATCTACTCCGCCGTTGTCAACAAGTTTTGCTAGAGAAAAATCATAGGCAGTCAACATGGTGATTTTCTCACCTGCATTCTTCATCTCCTGCAAGGTGTTGGTGGTGATTTTTCTCGCCTTCCCAGCAACCGACATCTCTACGCCTCAGATTCACCGACTCGCTATCTACGCTTCAAGACAACGGCTACCTTTAATCATGAAAAATTGCAAGAAAAATTCAGCATTTGAACTGAAAACAGAGAAAATAACCTGCTCTTGAAAGAAGGATGGTGACCTATTTCAATGATTACCAGTAGCGAACAGGATTCTGCCATTCATCTTCTGGATTATACCAACCAGGAACAGGGTTCCTATCAAGTAAAGGTAGCACTCTTTCATGACCGTGTTCAGAGTATTGATCATAGGAATCTTGTTGAAACGTACCACGATTCTGACTACTGCCGTATGATTCACCCTGAAATGAAAACTCATTATCTAGAATGCCCCCCATAGTGGGGTGGGTGCCCGCTGGTTGTTTTCCAACCGGCATTACCGTAGTATCAGGATTGTCAGCAATATTAACAACTCTTTCTAAGAAATCTACACCTTTTGAACTCGGTAAATGCTCATTGATCCCAACTGCAAATGTTCTACCTATGGTATCTCCTGACTGTGATACTTTGATCATCAATCCAATGATAAATATGATTGGTCCTACAATGAATAACGGCCAAAGTGTTGAAACTGATTCTGTCCATATAGGAACCATACAAATCATACCCCCCACCCACATCAACGACGTTCCTGGGTCCTGTTCATTCGACATTGAACAGCCGAATGGGTATACCATCATGAACTTGTGCTTGCAAAAATGTTAGGCCATACCACCTATTGGCCTATGCGTGGAAGAGCAATCAAGCCTTGTCGTCTGCTTTGGTGAAGCGATGCTAAGACAATCTCAAGATGAGAGTGGAGAGAGTCAAATCACTCCCGGTGGGGCTGAATACAATGTTGCCTGTGCCTTGGCTAATCTAGGAAATTCTGTCAAGTGGGTAACTTCACTGCCTACAGATAAATCCGCCGAACTGATAACAC
>JACNFL010000279.1 GCA_014384685.1 Methanobacteriota archaeon | reverse complement strand
TTCAATAGAAATGGTATACCATGTCACAGGAGATGTTCCACAGAAACTTGTAGAACGAGTCGTAGCAAAGAGCCATGAAAAATACTGTAGTGTTTCAAATATGTTCAACCAATCTGTAGAAATTACTTGGAGAGTAGAGATTCATAATTGAGTGTCTGTTTACATAAGAATTGAATAATACAAAATAAGTTCATTTTGGAGAGAGAGAAATGCGCTTGATAATAATGAGAGCCAATAGAAATAAATTATTGGTTTCATTGCTTTTTTTTATTCTATTATTTTCATCTCCGTTGGCACATAGCGCTCCATCAGGAGTAGGAGAAATTGGCAATGATGGCTGTCTATGCCATGGCGCAAAATCACAATTAACTTCGGTAATAATTAACGGCATTCCACAGGAATGGGCGGCAAACAATAGTTACGAGATGTCTATAATAATCAATAGTTCAATTGAAATCTCGGATGAAGAAAATGCGCGGATTGGTGGATTTAGATTAATGGTGAATGAGGGAACTGTTGTCTTTGCTGATAACGATAGTGTGCAAGTAATCAACGAGGGCTACACTCATACATCTTTAGGAAATCAGTATAGGCAGTGGAATTTCTCTTGGACTGCGCCTAGTTCTAATGATTCGGTAGTCAATTTTGTAGTGCATGGCAATGCAGTAAATTCCAATTCCCAATCAACAGGAGATGCCTGGAATTATTACTCAACTGCGGTAGCAGGTGAAGGATATACAGGAGTCATTGGAGAAACTCCTGACTTTTCTGATGAGATTCGAAATAGCGAAATAGCACTACTATTATTCGCAGTAATTTCCCTAGTTGGGTTATTTTACTATTCAACTAAATGAACTCAGTTTACGAATTCAATTTGGCGATTTCGTAACGCTCTAAGTTGGCGGTTTTCACTGGCACCATGTATCTGGTCACTCTTTACTCCAGTCAATACTAACATCACCCGTATATCTTCACCAAGTGATTCATCAACAGCAGCACCCCAAATTATCTTGGCATGTGGACTGACTTTTTCTTGAATTATTTGTGCGCAGCGTTCCGCTTCACCGAGCGTTAGTGTACTTCCACCAACGACATTGATCAGTGCACCTCTTGCATCACTAGTATCAATTTCCAGTAATGGTGAGTTCAAAGCCTCCAAAGTAGCCTCTTCAGCCCTATTTTTGCCAGAAGCAGCACCCAAACCAATCATAGCTACACCGCTACCTGAATTGATTACTGCGCGCAAATCTTCAAAGTCGAGGTTTACCATTCCATCAGTAGTTAACAATTCAGTTACACCAGTGAATGAACGAACCAGTAATTCATCTCCAACTCTAAAAGCGCTGGCAATTGGTAGATTCTTTACACCTTCAATTTCCAACAGCCTTTCATTAGGAATAACCAGGATGGTATCGCAATGCTCGCGTAGGCGTTCTAATCCCCACTCTGCATTTTGCTTCCTAAGAGATCCCTCTGACTTGAATGGATAAGTTACTACTGCAATTGTCATCGCTCCTTGCTTCTTTGCTAATCGGGCGATATGTCCAGCTGCTCCGGTTCCAGAGCCACCACCCATTCCTGCTGTAATAATGGCAAGTTGAGTATCGTTTGTGATTTTACGCAATGAGATTTCCGACTCTAATGCTGCAGCTTCACCTTTGGTTGGGTCTCCGCCAGCACCTCTACCCCTTGCAGTTCGTCCGATCAGAACTTTGTTTTTGATTGGTGACATCAACAATGCTTGTGCATCTGTATTGATTGCATAGCCAGTAACATATTCTGATTCAAACAAATCTTCCTCAAATAAACGGTTGATTGCGTTGCATCCTGCTCCACCAACACCGTAAACTCTTATTCGTGGTTGTAGTGATTCTAACAAGGCTTTCAATTCGGCTTCATCACCAGTTCCAATCGGTGGGATATTTGCTGATGGCTTGGTCTGTTCTTCGTCAGAAAGTTCGAGAACACGTTCAATAAGATGACGCATATACGTTATGCTCTCTCAAGTGCCCTTGAAGATACCGCTTCAAATATACCCCCACAATGGAGTTTTGATAGCTTTTGCAATTTTCGGAATCAGTCACGAAGTCCTTCTTGAGTCACCTGATAAACACATTCGCCATCAGGTAAGTTAGGAGAGTCCACTAAGCGTGCAATTCTTCTTCCAGCCTTTGCTTTACGCAAGTACAATCTGAATGTTGATGCGTGAGCAAGAATGTGCCCACCAATCGGTTTTGTAGGATCTCCCCACATTGCATCAGGTTTCGAGTGAACTTGGTTAGTTACTAGAATTAGTGCATTATTGACAGTTGCTAATTGTTTCAAGTCCTTCAGGTGGCGGTTAAGCTTTTGTTGCCTATTTGCCAGCATTCCTCGACCGATATATTCGGCTCTGAAATGACTTGTTAAAGAATCAACAATAATCATTTTGACATTTAATTCCTTACTCATTCTCTTGATTTCCTCCGCTAGAAGCATTTGGTGGTCGGAATTGTATGCTCTTGCCACATGGATCCGTGCAAGAACTTTATCCGGGTCTAATCCATAGCCACGAGCCATTTGAGTAATTCGCTCTGTGCGGAAAGTATCTTCGGTATCAATATAGTACACAACTCCGTCAAGACCACCTTCATCC
>JACNFL010000276.1 GCA_014384685.1 Methanobacteriota archaeon | reverse complement strand
CGTGCTATCATAGGCCAGACCCCGATGACCCGAAGTATGTTCTGTGCCATGATCTCCTAGCACCCGAAGGATATGGCGAAATAATTGGTGGAGGCGAGCGTACCTGGAGTGAAAAAGAGATTCTTGAGCGCATAGATGAGGAAGGGACTCCACGCGATGCATACGAATTTTACATTGATGTCCGACGATTTGGAGGTGTCCCACACGGCGGATTTGGGCTCGGTGTTGACAGAGTATGCTCTTGGTTAGCAGGTGCGGACCATATCCGAGAAGTAATCCCTTTCCCGCGTGATTCACGCAGAGTTACGCCTTGAGTTTCATAGACTCAAGCAACTTGATTTGAAATCACATTAGAGGTGAATCAAATCCTTCATCTAATGGGTCCGGTAAAGTAGACTCTGACAATTGAGAACTGCTGGAGTTAGTTTGTTCAGTTTTGAAAGACTTGGATGAATCCCGTATTTCATTGGATTCTGGCGCTGATAATACAATAAAACTGAACATCCCAATAAACAAAATCAGTAAGACTGCAAAAGCCTCTTGAGAGATTCCGCCAGCATCTTGAGTTTTCAATGCAACAACTAGCAACATGAGGATGACCACAAGCAAGGCTGGTGCGAGCCGGCGCCACTGCATGAGCAACCGATTCGCCGGCCACTTGATGAACCCAACCCATCTGCGCCTCTCATGGACTTCAATGTTGATACAGGGCGCAGACGAGCCGAAGGCTCCTGTACTGGTTGGTTGATGACATCAGTAGCACCATGGGGTGATACCAAAGAAGATGCGTTTGACCAATGCTTAGTTGAATTGGGGTTAGGGGATTCAAGACTTATACGCATGGAAGGAGCAATGCTGCCGATGGGATTTGAACCAACACCTCCAGAAGATTTGGCAATGGGTTCACTTGTGGAATGCCATATTGCAGAATCATACGCATACGATGGAGGCATTGCCTCAGCAGGTGTTGCATGGGCGCAATGCGTCACCCCCGAAGGTGACGAATGTTCAATCGTTGCAACCCTAGCAACAGACCAATCATACGAGGAAACTGAATTGATGCTCAAAATAAATTTGAAGCGAAAATTAGCATCACGTGACCTTGAAGTTGTGAAACACGAGATTGCAGTTGATGAAGTAAATGCAGCTAAGGACCACCATGGCTGTGCTCTTGCTGCACTAATCTTACCAGATACAATGAAAATGCAATCGGGTCCAGTTGGAAGGGTTCGAGGTGGACTAACAAAGAGCGCGGGCGCAGGTTTCACACCTGGAGCAGGCACAAGCAGACCCTCAAAAAGAACGAATAGCGGTGACTTCTCTTTCTAATGATGAGGCGCCGTTGATGACTGAAGAGCAGCGGGTTTTTTTGGTAATTCGTTGTACATCTTGTGAGAGGCATTTTGGTAGTTTAAGAAATGACAAAACATTCACTTGCCCTGGATGTGGTAAGAGTGGAGAACACCCTATAGTTGGAAGAGCAAAGGATAGTGGAGACCTCAAACAAAGAGTATCTCTTGCCAATGTACCGTCAGAACTTAGAGATGAAATGAAACGGAAAATCAAGACTGATGATCACCAAGATTACCAAGAAGATAGTGCCTCCGCTCCTGCACTACTAAAACTTCTAAGTAACCTAGTTGATGAAAATGGAAAACTCAACGTTATCGCTGTTCAAAATGAGTTGAATAGAAGGGGGATTGTGCTACCTGATGCTCAAGAATTGATTGATATGGCAGAATCTCAAGGATTACTGATGCGTGATACCCCAACCGAATGGGAGTGGTTGGAATAAACAGGTTCATGAAAGGTAGGTCGGTGGCAACCCTGTTGGGGCCCGTGGGTTAGCCTGGCCTATGCTTGGGCGTTTGGGACGCTTAGACTCCAGTTCAAATCTGGACGGGCCCATCTCTATTTTGCATTCAGATTCGGTTGAGTCGGCGATGGACTTCATTCTGGTCCAATTTCCAAGTCACAGCCAACAAGCCAAATAATGCTGGAATCAGCGCTAACGATGGCGGTTCAAGCAAAACCAACATCGGTAATGTGGTCAGTAGTAATAGCGATGAAAACCATGTAGAAGTTACTGCAAGTCGTGAAATAATCGGGGTTTTCCCCTCACCTCTAACATACCAATTCCAACCCCTACGCCATAACCCCGTTAACAAAAGAAGTGAAATTCTAGGTAAAAACTTGAAGACTTTAATCCCAGATTTTTCGTCACGATAAACCGATTTCACCGGTACTGATTCAAACGGAATTGAGTCCGAACCGATATTCAGTAACCACCAATTTGGGTAACCATATCCTTGCCACTCACTTACCCAATCCCATTGCAGTAATGCATCAACAGTAACCGCTGTGAAACCACACTGTGGGTCATTCACCTCGCGGCCACTTGCAAGAGAGGTTAGTTTTCCCAACACCCATGAGCCAAGGCGTCTGTTTTTCGGCATTCTCCCTAACCCTTCGTGATGTGAGAAGCGATCACCTTTGACAAATGGAACTCTTGTGAGAGGAGTGAGAAGATTGTCAATATCCTTGGGGTCCATTTGCCCATCACCCGCCATTACAACAACAGCCCAATCATGGGTGCTAACATTATCGCTTTCCAGTTGAGATATCACCTCTGCGTA
>JACNFL010000012.1 GCA_014384685.1 Methanobacteriota archaeon | reverse complement strand
AACCAAACTGCTTTTGCTAATGGCGGATACGTCGGGTCGTGCCTGAACTTCCAGAAGTAGAGACTGTCCGTAAAGGATTGGTCAGACATTTACAAGGTGGGACAATTAGTTCGGTTGATTTGCGTAGGAAAGGGTTGAGATTCCCTTTTCCAAAAGATATGGAAGATAGGATGGAAAACCGCCGTATTGAGAAAATAAGTAGGCGGGCAAAATATCTACTAATTCACTTAGATGATGAATCTACTTGGTTAGTCCATCTTGGGATGACTGGTAAATTTACATTATTTAGAAATGAAAGCGAATACGAAGAAAATTCCAAGCACGACCATGTAATTATTCGGATGGAGAACGGGGCAATTGCTGTCTACAACGACCCTCGTCGCTTTGGCCTCATGGATTTGATTGATGCTGGTGGCGAGCAGAATCACCGGCTTTTAGCCGGGATTGGTTGCGAGCCACTATCAGAAAAATTCAATGCAGAATCTTTCTCAAAATCAATAGAGAATAAGAAATCACCAATCAAAACAGCATTACTGGACCAGAGAATTGTAGCTGGACTTGGTAATATTTACGTGTGTGAGATCCTAAATCGAGCAGGCGTCTCTCCACGACGTATGGCATCTAGTGTCGCAAGTTCTGTCGGGCGAGTAGATTCTAGGTGTGAAAGAATAGTTGAACAAACAAAACAAGTATTGGGCGAAGCAATCGCAGCAGGTGGTTCAACAATATCCGATTTTGCTGCCGTTGATGGTGATTTAGGCTATTTCGCCCATTCGTTCCGCGTGTACGGGCGCGAAGGAGAGCCTTGCTTGACTCATTCTTGTAGTGGCATGATCAAAAGAATTGTTCAAGGGGGGCGCTCAACTTTCTTTTGCTCAAAGTGCCAAAGGTAAGTAAAAAACACTACAAATTATCAATTTCTGCATAATTTGAAACCATCTCGATTTCGGCAATACCGTTCAATCCCCCTGATTATGGGCTTTAATCACTAATATTTTATTGAAACGGGGTATTTTTAGCAATTTTACCCATAATTCGGAGGCGGTGTGGCTACTAACACCTACTTCAAATCACTACACCGGCGTTTTTTATTTAATCCAGAAAACTCCTTTTTCAGAGTGTTCGTCGGGGGTTAGTTCATAAGCAAACTGTGAAAAAGCGGCTTAATCGCCTAGTGCGATGGGAAACTAAAAGGTGAAAAATATGGAATTTGACATAAAGAAAACGATGAACGAATTGGGTGGCGCATTTGCCGTTACTTGGTTGGTGTTTGGAATAGTAGTATGGAACGACCCAGCGAATATGCTTTTGGGTACCTCTTTGGTAGGCTTAGGATTGGCCTCAGTTGGTGGTGCGCTGGCAATTGGGATTGCATGGATGGCATTCAGCGGTGCTGATATCCTTCCACCAGTAACTTGGATGAAGATGTTGTCGAACATGGACAACCTATCCGATGCTGATGCATGGGTTAACACTGTAATAACATTGGTCGCACAACTTGTGGGTGCTGCTCTGGGGATATTCCTCATGGGGCAAATCACCGCTGACTATGTGACTTATGCGCAGGCACACGCTGGTGGCCAGGCTGCATGGTCATTTGACCTAATGGCAACTCTTGGATTAGTTGCTGCTGGTGCGGTTCTAGGGCATATCCACTCAAAGGTTGACAATAACTGGGCAATGCCAATTGCTGTAATGGCAATGGCAGGACTCGTCAACTTCGAGTCCGCTGCAGACATGGCTTCAATGATCCTCAATGATACTGGGGACGCAATGGCTGTTGCTATGCCATGGCTCATTGATGGAATCTGTGTTGGTGTTGGTGCGCTATTAGCTGGCCAAATCGACGAGAACCTCTGAGCAGTGAAATCTGAACAGTAAATACAAGTCGGCTTCAAGCCGTTGTACGCGGTTGGCCGAGGGGATTCGTCTCCTCGGCCTTCTCGCCATTTTTTCTTCTAGTATCAAGTTGGTGAGTTTACCAACACTAACTTTATTCAATAGCACCGGCTTTTCTTGAAATCCCTCAAAATCACGTTTTTTGGGGTATTTGATAAGGCACCCCTTATAAGCGAGGTGAGAAACACCATTACAATCGCCAAAGAGCGATATAGGAAATGGAGTGATATAAAATGGATAGAAATAGAACGATGACTGAATTTGTGGGCAGCTTAGCCGTAGTGTTCTTCGCTATAGGACTGGGTGGCGTCTTTGACGGATTGACTGGAGACTACGCTGTTTGGTCACATATAGTAGCATCAGTGGGTGCAGGATTAGTCCTAGCAATCTTCATGATTGCAATGGGCGGGACCATATTGCCAATGTTTACTTTGGCGAAGATGGCTTCAGGACGAGATGAAATTGAGGATGGAATGAATGATTTCATTGCTCAAATGTTTGGTGGGATAACAGCATACGCCTTAGCATGGTGGCAATCAAGTGCAGATACATCGATGGTTTACGAAGGACTTGCAGCTCTTGATCCATACACCGCAGTAGCATCTCTGTTTGGTGGATTTTTACTAATGATGGTTTATGACCGTCAAGATGCTAGCTGGGAAGTTGGTATCCTTGCATGTATTGTAGGTCTTGTAGGAGTTTCATTAACCGGTGCAGGAGACTTTGGTGGAATGCTAG
>JACNFL010000270.1 GCA_014384685.1 Methanobacteriota archaeon | reverse complement strand
TTCACTTGACATCAAATCACCATCACAGTCTAAATCGAATTGAAAATCGATTTCACCCGATGCTACCTTCCATTTCCAGGGCCATCAGTTTGTTGAGTTCAACTGCATATTCCATTGGCAATTCGCGTGTAAATGGTTCAAAGAAGCCGTTGACAATTAGTGCCATTGCCTCATCTTCGGTGTGGCCGCGAGACATTAGATAGAACAACTGTTCGTCACTAACTTTACTGACGCTAGCCTCATGTTCACTACGGCAGGTTGGGTTGGAAATTTCCATGGTTGGATAAGTGTCAGATTGGCTATTCTCGTCAAGGATTAGGGCATCACAGACAACATTTACTTTGCAATTTTCTGCTTTCTTTGCTACAGTAACCATTCCTCGATAACTACCTCTACCCCCATCTTTGGAGATGCTCTTGGAGAGAATTTTACTGGTCGTGTTACTCGCTAGGTGATGCACTTTTGCACCTGCATCTTGGTGTTGTCCTTGGCCTGCATAAGAGACTGAAATGACTTCTGCATGCGACCCTTCTCCCTTGAGAATAACCGCTGGATATTTCATGGTCAATTTTGAGCCAATGTTACCATCAACCCATTCAACGGTAGCATTTTTGTGGGCGATTGCTCGCTTTGTTACTAGGTTGTAGACATTGTTTGACCAATTTTGTACGGTTGAGTATCGGATATGAGCACTTTCGTGAGCGATCAATTCTACTACAGCACTGTGCAGACTCTCAGTTGAGTATGTTGGCGCAGTGCACCCCTCAACATAATGGATGGAAGATCCTTCATCAGCGATAATCAGTGTACGCTCAAATTGTCCCATGTTTTTGGCATTTATACGGAAATATGCCTGGACTGGCATCTCAACTTTGACACCTTTTGGAACATAGATGAAAGACCCACCTGACCAAACTGCAGTGTTCAGTGCTGAGAATTTGTTATCTTGATATGGGACGACTTTGCAAAAATATTCTTTGACAAGATCTTCGTGTTCACGCAATCCAGAATCCATGTCAAGGAAGATTACGCCTTGCTCCTCTAGGTCTTCTCTGATTGAATGATAGACAGCTTCGCTTTCATACTGTGCTGTTACTCCTCCGAGCCATTTTTGCTCAGCATCTGGAATTCCAAGTCGGTCAAATGTTCGCTTGATGTCTTCTGGAACATCGTCCCAGTCGTTTTCTGTTTTATTCCCAGAGCGTAGGAAGTATGTTATTGCTTCAAAATCAATGTTGTTTAAAATCTCAAGATTACCCCAACTTGGCATTGGTTGTTTCATGAAATGATTGAATGCCTTGACACGGATATCAGTCATCCACTCTGGCTCATTTTTCAATTCTGAAATATCTCGTACTACCTGTTCGGATAGGCCAGCATCAAATCTAACAGTGGATGTTTCTGGGTCATGCCATCCCGCTTCATATTCTCCGACAACATCTCGGGCTTCTGAATCACTCATGCTGGAACCCCCTCTTCTTCAAGCCATTCATAGCCTTTATCTTCTAATTTAAGTGCCAATTCTGGACCACCTGAAGCGGCTATTTTTCCATCAACAATGACATGAACATAAGTTGGATTGACATGTTCAAGGATTCTTTGGTAGTGAGTAATTATGAGACAAGCTGCGTTACCAACCGAGGAATTTATTCCTGTTGCAACTGTGCGCAATGCATCAATGTCAAGTCCAGAATCAGTTTCATCAAGAACCGCTAACTGTGGTTTTAGAAGCATCAATTGCAGAATCTCAAGTCGCTTCTTTTCACCACCGCTAAATCCATCGTTTACATAGCGGCCAAGAAATTTCCTATCAACATCTAATAGGTCCATGCAGGTTTTCAATTCCTTACGGAAATCCCGTGCCTTGGGTGCATTTCCACCTCGAATAGCCGCAACCGACTTGCGCAAAAAATTTCCAACTTGAAGGCCAGGAACTGATTGAGGATATTGGAATGACAAGAAGACTCCAAGTCGTGCCCTCTCCCATGGTTCTAGGGAAAGAATGTCTTCTCCGTCAATAGTTACTGTACCATCAGTCACCTCATATTCTGGGTGTCCCATCAAGACCTTTGCTAGAGTTGATTTACCACTACCATTTCTGCCCATTAGAGCATGTATTTCGCCCTTTTTCATGGTTAAGTCTATGCCATTGAGAATAGCCTCATCACCAATGGATACGTGTAGATTACGAATCTCCACCACGCCTTCGTCACTCATCTCAATTTCCCCACAATGATTGTGGTTTGGTTGGCCTTTATGAAGGCGTGTTCATTTCTATTATGCTACATTTGGGTTTCTTTACTCATTAACTATCAATCTTAACATGTTTACAACGTAAATCTGAACGCGGGCAATGAGTCATAGAGGTTGGGCTGTTACGGCTAAATAATGGGTGAGGACGAACTAACGGATTCCTATGCCGATGAAGTCGCTGCTAGCATGGCTGCTGAGGCAGAAGCACGCTTGGCAGAAGTCGTTAATCCAGATGAGGAAGCACGTTTCGCATCCCTATCTCTTATTGAGTTAGTATCTTCAGGTGGCGGTCCAGATTTGGTTGGCGCCATTATGGTTAGGCTTGGTGAAGTCAGAGCCGCCTTGGTTGGTCATGGTGGTGCAGTAGTGGTTGACAACAGTAAGGTGA
>JACNFL010000013.1 GCA_014384685.1 Methanobacteriota archaeon | reverse complement strand
TGGGAGATGAGGGATGCCCCACTATTCCGTAATGTTCCAGAAGGTGCTGAAGTATCAATTGAGACTTTACCTGGTGGAGAAGATCCCCAAATTGTTGAGGTTGGTGAGGTTCCAGAAGGTTGGGAAGATGTCTATGGTGAAGTCATGGATGCCGAACTCGCTTGAGTGGGTGCATTCAAGACGCATTGCCGTTTGAGTGGCATTAGGTGAACCCGTGAGTTGGTTGCTAGATTGGCGTGAGGTAGCGGTCTTTGATGCCAATGCCGAAGCACTCGGTGCCAAAGTTTCAACATTGATGGGGGCTGCTGGAAAAGCACTGGCCCGCAAGGCTGTTGCAATGGTCCCTAAGGGCGAGATTTTGATATTATGCGGGCCTGGAAACAATGGCGGCGATGGGTTTGCTGCAGCGATACAACTCGCTGAGATGGATGGCCAAGTTAGGGTAATTGCTAGTCATGATTCACAAAAGGGCGCCGCCGCCGCCTCATTTCGAAAATCTTGCAAAGATGCCGGAGTAAAAGTCGAAATATGGTCAAAAAAAATTAAGTTTGGTTCTCCAAAATTACTAGTTGATTGCCTCCTAGGTGTTGGCCTTGAGGGCGCTCCACGTGGAGTGATTAGAGAGGTAATTGAATGGGTGAAGCCAAACAATCCGCCTCTGATTCTTGCTTGTGATATTCCATCTGGTTTGGGTTCAGATATTTTCTTGGCGGCAGATGAAACCTTGACTTTCCATGCTGAGAAACAGGGAATGGAACCACAAGATGTGGGTGAGGTAACTATCGCATCACTTCCATTTCCCGCTCGTACTACAGATTGTGGACCGGGTGATGCTTTGCGCTATCCTCCGTTGGACCCCAGCGCTCACAAAGGTCAGCGTGGAAAATTACTGATAATTGGAGGTGGGCCATATCATGGGGCGCCTATTCTTGCAGGGAGGGCAGCGGCAAGATCTGGTTGCGATTTAATCCATGTTGCAATGCCAAGGTTTGCTGTTAGCCAAGCAACCTGGCCAGACCATCTGATTTCAAAACAAATACTTGACGAAAATGTCCTTGGTGAGAGAGGAACAGAAGATTTGATCAAAATAATGTCAGAACAATCGTTTGATGCGGTATTGATTGGCCCTGGATTAGGGCGCAAGCAAGAAACCATAGACGCAACTAGAGAATTGTTGGAAAAATTGGCTGAATTAGAAATCCCAACAGTAATTGATGCAGACGCTATTTATGCTTTAGATGAAGGTAAATGGCCAAAAAATTTGCTTGGCGTTGCGACACCCCATGCACGTGAATTGAGGATGTGGTTGTGGGATACAAAACCGGAAGATGCACTGTCTGAGGAGGGTGTTACGGGGGAGAGCCGCGTTATTGTTCGGACTGGACCGGTTGACCAATTAACAGGTCTTGATGGTCGCTATTGCGAGTGTTCAGGAGGCCATCCAAGAATGGCTACAGGAGGAACAGGTGACTTACTTGCAGGAATGGTTGCAGGCTTACTTGCTCAAGGAATGAAACCATGGCCAGCTGCCCGCTTGGCTTGTGCTGTAATGCGCGAGGCAGGAGTTCAAACAGCCCTTGAGTTTGGGCCAGGACTTCTTGCTACAGACGTGCCACCACATATTGCTAGAGTTTTGGCCAAGTGGTCGGCTGATTCAAGAGTATGACTTGATTGGGTGGACCATGCAGTTGAATGAGATGACAATGTGGGCCATCGTAAGTGCCCTAGTTGCCATCCCTCTTTGCTATCATTTCTGGCGTCGCTGGGACCGACCAACTAGAGAAGCTAAAGCAGAGCAAGAACGCAGATTACATGAGCGAGAAACAAGAGAAGCCTTTGCTCGTGAAGAAACAAAAGTTCGTGAGCACGAGCGCCAACAAGCAATGATTCAACTACAGGAGAAGAAGAAAATTGAAGCGATGGCACCGAGTAGTGCGGCGATGACATTTGCTCTTTCTAGCCTTGAAGGGTCAAAATCTACTGAGGAGGGTATAACCTCTAAAGGTCCGCTTGGCGGTGCTGATGAGATTCAACGAAGTGAAGAAGAGATCGCTCTACTTGAGAAGATTCCAGATTCAGTTGAAGTACCAGATATTGAAGCAGATGAATCGGTCTCTGATATTCTTGAGGATGAGGGCCCTGTATCACTAAAAGTCTCAATTACTCTTCCCGAAGAAGTCAAGCCGAAAGCCAACTCTGAGGAAATTAGCGATTACATTGAATGGCCTGAGTGGGAGTGAGTTTTGTGAAAAAAAAACGCCGTATGACTCGTGAAAATGCCAAGAAAATAGTTTCAAAAACCGGTGCTGGTGCTAAGAAAGCAGGTGCTGGTGCTGTAAAAATTGCTGGCGCACCAGGGCGTAAAGTAAAAGTCAAAATGGGTTCATTAAATGATAGAATGGTGGCAGTTAAATGGACACCTAAGAAGATGATTAATGAATATGTAAAATTCAATATTGTTGGTATATTCAATTCTATTTTTGCCTTCATTATTTACGAATTATTTTACTGGATAAATCTCTCTGACGATTATCGCCCACAAGCAGCTTGGGCCGCATGCATACTCATTGGTCAGATAGAATGTCACTATGCTCATTATCGATTCACATTTGGTTCGGCAGCAAATTATCTGCAGAGTCTTA
>JACNFL010000152.1 GCA_014384685.1 Methanobacteriota archaeon | reverse complement strand
CACGCCAGTCTCAAAGTCAACTGGAATTACCACAAATATTGAGGTGTTGATTTGACCACCATTGTAGTTTCTTGAGGTATTATCCATAGCCCTTAGAGTCAATGTTATGTCACCTGCTGACATATATTGAGGCGCAGTTAACTGAATACTGAAACTACCATCAGACATCCATACAACTTGCTCGGAAATGCCAAGGTCACTCTGATTCCAATAGAGGATTAGATCAAGCATCTCTACTGGATTTCCACTTCCTCCAACCTCAAGGATTCTTCCTTCAATTATTATTGGATGAGAGGAAGAAGAACGAACAATGATGTTCTCGTTTTCAACCAATTGCCAATCAATATCAGACCAAGTAGTTAGAGTCGTTGTTGAGTTAGTTGCAAGCCATGATGCCTCTCCAGCATAGTGGGCTGAAAGTGTGTGCTCTCCACGTGCTGAAACCATACTCACTGGAATTAATAGTTCAAATTCACCAAATGAATCAGTTGTTACGGTGTCAACAAAGACTCCGTCAAGCAAAATGTCAACACTTCGCCCTGCAATTCCAGGTAAGCCAATTGCGTCGGAATCATACAATCGTCCAGAAACATTCCAGAATGTGCCACGCGTTGCGTCACCGTTGTCCTCACTAGTTAACAATAAATCAGAATGATGAGCAACCCAAATTGTTCCATTTGCACTTGCTTCACGGTACCAACCTTGGGCTGGAGCATAGATTTCTACTGGGTGTGAACCAAGCCCGATATTGTTAGGAATCGTCCATTCAATGGTCCAAACTCCATCAGAATCAGAGTATACTGTACCTAGAAGAGTGCCATTGAATCGAACTTCTAGTGAATGATTTAGAAGCCATCCTTCAGGAAGATTATCCCTTACTGTTCCTTGAATTGTAATATTGTCATTTATTGCAATCTCAGATGGCAGTACCATATCTACATTGACTGCGCTGTACACATTCCATGAGGTGTTCGCTTCAGAAGGTAAGTAGAAGGTTGAGCCAGTAAATCTCATCTCCATCATCTGTGGCCCAAGAAGTGAATCCGCTGGCACAGGATAGTAAACCTGGAAGTTGCCCTCACTGTCTGTTGTAACATTTGTAAGCCATGCATTGTCAAACCAAACTTCCAAGGTTTCGTTTGCTAACCTGTTGTCAACAATATCAAACAGAGTACCATCAATGATGAGTAGTCCTTCTCTATCGACATCTCCTCCGCCACCTAGCAGAACTATGTATGTTGGAACACTGATGTTAACCCACTGTTCAGCAGATGAATTGAGGTAATACTCAGGGTTGGTAGAGTCACCTTGACCTATTGGATCAACCCACATAAATCCGCCTTTGAAGAAAATTGTCACAAGATGACTTCCAGCAGCTGTCTCACTAGGCATTGTGTACATCAGGCTGTAAGTGCCAGTAGATGCATTTGACTCAATGAAAGCACCCGTATCGTTGCCATCAACTGAGAGATGCAAGATACTGGCTGCTGGCACACCACCGGTCTGTAACAAGTTTCCATGCTCATCAAGTAGGGTTCCATTAACCCAAATTATGTCACCTGCGATGAAATTACCCTCTACAGAATCAATGGTGATTACTGTTGGTGCTAAAATTATGACCATTACAGTATCCTCATCACCAAGAACTCCTGTTGTTCCAGGCATGCCAAGATAACTAGCATTAATTGAAAGTGGACCTGGTGCGATATTGTCAGGCACATTGAGTAGAGCCCATGCAGTTCCGTTGATATCAGTAACAACTGTTGTTGAAATATTTAGAGTAGGGAATTCAATAGTAATTGTAGCATTGGAAATCACTGCTAGTGTGTTATCTTGTAACATCACCTGAACACTTACATTATCTCCACGTACCGTTCTGTAATCAGGGTCGAGATTCTCTGGTGTCAAAATACTGATTACAGAATAACCTCGACTATCAAATGTATTGTTACCGTTTGAACCGAGATAGTAATTTACAGTTGGAGTATAACTTGCAGCTAGCAGATGTGAACCACGTGGGAAGTCTGAATCCAAAGTAATGACTGCTGTCCATGTGCCATTTGGTTGTGCTATTGCGTTAGAAACTTGGAAATTGTTTGTGAATCCATCAATACTAACCTGCACTTGTGGCAGAAGGCCAGCACCATCCCTAGCAATGATTCCCGAACCATTGTCAGAAACTAGGCTTCCTGTAACATCAAAAGAACTACCCGAAAGCGGATTTGCACTAATGTTATCCACAACAAGTACGGTGATTGAACGCACGCTAATTGTACTGATTTGGTGAGTCGTTGGATGCATTTCCCAAATTCCTGTTGCATTGTAGTAAATTGTCACAGTTATCTGTCCAAGAGGCTGTGTGTTTGGAACTGAGTAAGTCCACGATGCAGTCGCATTGCTGTCTGTCATCGATTCTGGCATCCAAGTATCGTGGAATTGGGCCGCAACCGTAGTGTTGGTAATTAGCCGGAAATTGTCAGATGCTTCAACCAATACTGCGCCGAAACTAATGTTCTCACCACGTGTAACAACCACCGGAATTAGTGGAGTCTGTTGTTCGAAATCAGTAACACCAATAATCAACATTCCAGAACTTGCTGAACCGGTAAGGTAGAATGGATTACTGCCGTCAAGAACTGAAACTACAAGAGTCTTGTTTCCATTGGTAATACCATCATTATTTGGATCAGTTGGAACTGATAAGTTGAATGAACCATTGTTAGCAGTGATATGACTTGCAACCAATGTTTCAGACGGATCCCCTAAGAAGAATACCTCAATTCCAACTGGCCCATTGAACGGACGAGATACGTCATTTCCATCATTAACAGTACCTACTAATTGGAAACTAGTTCCTGCTGTCACATTCAGTGGCACGGATGATATCACAACATCAGATGGTACCTGAACTGTGACATTCATGAAAGTTTCATTGCCCCACCAGCGTGTTGAACCAGCAGTGAGTGGATCGGATGTATCGTTGGCCATCCAAATCCTCACATCGTAGTAACCTGGGTCCATTGTAGGAGGAACAACCCAATTCAGAATTGCCACACCATCTGCACCTGAAACTACTTGGCCAATTGATGTGTTTGTGCCGCCCCAGTCCCATGTGAAATTGACTGTTTCTCCGACAACTGGGGAACCATCGCCAACATCTGTAACTGTGATGTTGTAAGGAATTGAATTTCCTGCTTCAACTATAACTGATGTAATGTTGCTCTCCAGCACCAACTCCGATTCAAGTCCAATTAATGCGGCTGGTGAAGTATCCATCCAGTAGTATGCGCCAATTGGATTTGTTGCAAATGTATCAAAATCAAGTACTGCTGTAAGGTTATGAGCTGCTGATGCTAGGTCAGAAGGTAAAGTCACTACAACTGCATAATTTCCATTAGTCTGATTTGACAAAGCGTTTCCTAGAGGTATGAACATTGGTAGTGGAGGTTCTCCATTGGGGCCACTAGGACCTGTTCCTGGCAAGGCAATTGAAAATCGTACATCTGAGGTGTTCCATAGAATTGGTGTACCTAGTACATCATCAGTAACAGTTCCTGAAATTACTGTAGTGCCACCTAAGTGAGTCCACTCTTGAGCGAGATTGATTGACAAAGTTGCAGTCCCAGTAACAAGGAGAAGCCCACTAGCATTTGATGGCTTGAACCATTCACTACCTGCGTTCCCGCCAAGATATCCATCGTAGGAAATATTCCACCAATAATCCCCTGCTGCAAGGGTTCCGGAGGGTGTAAACTCACTAGTAATCCAGTCGCCAACAGGATCAACTGAAGTATTGACAAGAGTCCCATCAAATGTCATAAGATAGGTGCCGTTGAAAGGAAGATTAGCGCTACCAGTATGGTCCGCCAATGATATCATCACTGATATCATTTCGCCGCGACCTATTGAACCAAGACCGAAACTCATTGTAACTTCACTTCGTAAACCATATCCCGTGAATTCATCTTGGTCAGAAGCACCGGGAATACCTTGTCCAAATAATAATTGTACATCCAAATAACCTGGACCAACCGGTACATCACTGCCATTCAGATTCCAAGTTATGTTGTATACCCCATTCGTTACTGCCCAAGTTGTGATATTGCTGTAACTTGTATTACTTCCATTACTTCGCAATAGGAGAGATATGTATCCATCCATAGGTGCAGGTGATGCACCACGAGTAACCACAGTACCATTTACATAGAGATTTTCGTTGATTACTAACAACGAATGATTGCCACCAGGGCCTTCTATTGTAGCAGTCATATTTGGTGCTGCTGAAACATTCATTGTGAAATTCATTGAACCAGGACGTGCATGATAAATCGGAGTCAGACCTAAATTCAAATTGGCCTCATGCCATCCGGCAAAGGAAATTGTTGCTTGACGCAAACCTTGTGTTTCAAGGTCTGACAAGTTAACATCAAAGGAAAAGAAACCATCTGTCCAAACGGGCGCTTGTAAGGTCACATTAGCACTCAAAACAGATGATGGATACGTCAATTCTACCGTGAAATTGCCTTTCAATGATGGGTCCGTTTGTGGTTGCGCATTCCAAAGCATGTTACCAGTAATGGTAGTTGTAGTACCAGCCCCTACAATCGGGGCACCCAACGGTTCAGGCCCTGTTAAGGTGAAATTAACATCGTCGGTAATATTCAGCGTCACCGCGTATACTTGGTAAGAATACGGCACATAACCGCCTTGTCGAGACTCAACAACCACTTTTGCGTAACCAGGGCTAGGCATCATCGCTGGAGTTCCGTTTATTGAGAAGTTACCATTTTGGTCAGTCAGAATAGCACGGATACGAGAATCTTCATTCAAAATTGAAGGGTTCATCGGAGTGGTATCATTTGCTGAAACAAGATACGCATTCACAAGTGCATCAACAGCTCCTGTGCTGTTGTTGGTGAACTGTAATGAACCATTGATGTAAATCAATCCAGAAGAAAGGTCTCTTTCAAGTGTTAGTGGATTCACACTCTCATTGGTGAATTGAACATCTTCGGCGGGAGGACAGGGGTCAATTGGTATCCAACCCATATCCAAATTAGTCCCGCTTTGTTGTAGGTGAACTTCAGACCAAGTATTCCAGTTTGAGCCCATCACCATGTAACCTGTGCCATGCCAAACACCCCCGGTGTAACCAGTTACTGTACGGGCAGGTATTCCTGCTATCCTTGCCATGGTGGTGAAAATTGTCACATATTCGGAACACGAACCCTCTCTAGCATGGTCAAGAATGAAGCGTGTGACATCTTCAACATTCGGTGCC
Source organism: Methanobacteriota archaeon (assembly GCA_014384685.1). Next base: position 7,713 of record JACNFL010000152.1, on the reverse strand, counting down.
CCCGAACCATCAAAATTCAACTTGAAGTCGGGATCGGTTACATTAGTGTCTTCCTCTGAAAGATAATTTTTGATTGCCTGAACTCTATCCCATGCTGAAACCGCGCCAGAATCAGTAATGACGCCGTAGGTAATGTTGGTAACATTAGATTCCAGCGATGAGTAGTCTGTGAAATAGGCTGGTAAATCTGTTGCGTATGGGGATGGGAATTCTACGCCAGACTGAAGTTCAGCATCGGTGTAAAACACCTCTGGGGCACTGACCATCATGCCTCCAACCGCTGTTGCTGATACGCGGATATCCCGTGTATGATTTGTTTGATTCAATTCTGCCATTGAATCAAACCATGACATATATTCTATTGTATGTGAGGGCTGAGGTAAGGTGCCACCCGGTTCAATAGGCTGAAGGAACTCTAATAGCCACATTTCTGTAGAATTCCAAAAAGTATTGTTTGCAACCTGATAGGTGTTGATATCACCGGCAGACAACTGCTGTTCACTAACTAATGATGTATTTATTCCATAAGCACCACCTGTATAGAAATCATAGGTTTTTACTCTCCAACGGTGGATTGAATCTGTATCTACACCTGCACCTGTGCTGGTGGTGTTATTCGCATAGAAAGCAATCTCATTCGGGTTGATATCATCTGTTGGGTCCCATGGATTTTGAGGGCTGAGGTGACAGTCTTGCCAAAATTGAGGTGGGCATTCTTCATAATCGCTCATCCCACCACCATCGGTATCGGGATTTCGCCAATCAGTACCAGTTTGGTTCTCAATGTTATCAGGGATCCCATCGCCATCAGTATCAGCTGGATTCATGTCATCAGATGGGTCATTCTGTGGATTAGTTCCATCTAGATATTCTTGTGAATCAATTACTCCACCATTATCAGTATCAACATCAAGGTAATCGGTCACATATGCATCAGTTGAACCATTGCCTGCGCCCATACCAGGTACAAACATCAAATCACAACCGGTTGTGTTCTCAAAGTAATCATTGAGCAAATCCCCATCTGTATCTAATGTGTTATCACAGGGTTCCATTGGATCAGTTGAATTTAGTATTTCATCCAAATCATTCTGACCATCTCCATCAGAATCATACACTGTAGAAATTGAGAACCATCCCCATATTGAGAGAGTCTCTTCCCAATCTGCTAAACCATCACCATCACTATCCTCGTAATCATCATCACAATGGGAGTGAGTTGTACCTAACGAGCCAGAGTTTGAACCTTCATAGTGGCACCAACTGCCGTTCTTGGAAATCACTTCCACGGTATTTGCTGGTGGGGGTGTAACGACTCCAAAAAGAACATTATTCACTACTGCACCATAACTGAAACTCGTCAATACTCCACTAGAATCATTGTAGTATCCAGTGGCTCCATTTAGAGTTCGCCAATCAATTGGAGTTGAGTCAAAGCCAGAAGCATCTGTAAGATAGAGGCGCTGAAGCGATGCACTGTATCCACCAGCCTGAGCAGCGGTATCTAGGGTTGTGCTGTAATCAATCATTGACATGCATGGGTCAGTTGAGTGTGAAAGATTTGACTCATCACCATCGCCAACACCTCCAAAGTCAGTATCGTAAACATTCCACATTGTACACGAGAGGTTCTCAATCCAGTTGTCAATTCCGTCATTATCGAAATCCCCTGCATCCTCTCTACGAGTGGGGTCGGTTTCATTTGAGTCAACTCTACCATTACCATTCTTATCTTCATCACCATCATCAAACTGGTCGCCATCTGTGTTATTGTTACGAGGGTCGCTGTGTTGAGGAGGGTCCCCGTATGTTGAAACATTAGCCTCAATGCCATCTTCAATCCCATCACTATCAGTATCAACAGCAGTAGGGTCGGTGAGAATGGTCAATGCTTCCCAACCATCTTCTAATCCATCATTATCTGTGTCGTTATCCCAAGGGTCTGTATCAGTGTCTTGGTCTACGGAAGCTGTTTGTGATAAACAACCGAATAGAGGGTTACATGGATTTACATTCTCAGTAGCCTGTTCAGTCTGTGGGTTACCTGACATGAAGTAAGGAGTCCCTCCATTTGTGGTTGTCCACGAAGGATTGACATACTCCTGAATATTGACTAAACCATCGCCATCAGGATCACCCATCATTCCATCAATTCCTGTCGGATTAGTTGCATTCAGTCCATTTGCAACTTCCCAACCATCTGGAAGCCCATCACCATCGGTATCCCATCCATCAGGGTCCTCATCAGAAAGGCCATCACCATCATCATCATTTGAACCACAAACTTGGTCACCATCCTTATTTGGATCTGCTTGGTCAACAAGGCCATCTTTGTCATTATCAATCCCATCATTACAAATATCACCCATCGGATCTTCATCACAAAGAATTACTGTGGAACCATTTCCATCATTTCCTGCTGCCCCACAAGCTGGTTGATTGACTTGCATTGCACCCTCTTCATTCCAATTTCGTACTGGAACTGTGCCGTTCCACCATACACCGTTATCAAGCACATTTGGAGTGTTTGAAGAATCCCATCCGACTGGAGTTAGGTAAGTATACTCTTGGAGATTGGACATAGAATCACCATCAGGGTCACCTGAAGCACCATTACTTCCTAGTGAGGAACCGTCATTTGGGTCCAACCCATACTGCCATTCCCAACCATCAGGAAGACCATCATTATCAGAATCCCAATCTTGACATTGAGTCTGTAGTAAGAATTCCATACCACAAGTTAGTCCATCCCCATCTTGGTCGGTTGATGCAGACGCTTCCCAAGCAGCAAATTCCAACGCCGCTAATGAAGTTAATATCATCAGCGAGGCTAGAAATAAAGCCTTCATTCTCATCTTGCTTTGGAGCCTTGAAACCGCGTAGAATTTTGATTGACCTTGCATAAGCATACTTGAACCCATATACTAACCATATCTCTTGCCTCTTAATACAGTTGGAGCACAGTTCATACACACATTTGCACCGGTTTCTATGGATGATTCAATCACTACTCAAATTACTGAGCATCATCAACGCAATAATCAAGGGCACAAATACCCCTAGAAAATCACTTCTTAAAAGTAAATATTAAGGTCATGAAAATAGTGATTTTATCCAACCAATTAATCCACCAGAAGTAGACTTTTTAGATGAAGATTTTGAAGCCGATGATTGACGTAAAATCATGTCACCATCTCGAATTAAATCAGAGAAATTAAACTCCAATCTGAAATTCATAAATAAAATTAAATTATCCATATTTTTGAATAAAGTGCTGATTCTACTACCAAATTTTTTCTTAAACCTGTTGCCAACATCTGCATAATTAACAGGATATTCTATGGTAGTCAAAAATGGGATTGCTTCTTCAATTTCTAATGGCAATTGATATATTGAAATCTTTAGTTTATCAAGGTCATTTTCACTAAGACATTGCTTGAATTCTTCAAGGTGCATTCGCTTTCCTTTTCCACCCCTATTATCAGAACTTTTTCTAGGTTGAATATCAACATTTTTCTTAGACTTAGGTTGCGGCTGTTTACTACTAGGCTGAGACTTTGATGTTGACGGCTCGGAATTAGGCGAATCTCGCAAGTGAACATCAACTGGTTGTCCGTTGACTAACTCTACTCTTAATTCACTGCTCATCACTTGAGTTAATTGATCATGGAAGGATAGAGTTGTTGGAACATTCATCACCCCCATCAATGATTTCCTATTTGAGAAATTTTGGCCTAATTTTTCATTAACAAGCCCAGTAATCTCTGATGCTAAGAGTCCACAGTTAACCGAGCCATCTGCCAATCTTTCTCTAACCACTTCACGAAATGCTTTTCGAGCCTGTCTAACGGTGGGAGAAGTTGAGGTTTTATTTGATTGAGATGGCTGTTTTGTTTGCTTCTTTTTCGCTTTCTTTTGAGCGGGTTTTTTGCTACCCTTTGAATCTGTTTTTGGCTTTGATTTGATTAATTCCTTGACTTGATGAACTGTAGGCTTTGGTAAATCAAAGGAGGGATTGGGAAGGAAAATATCCCCAGCAAAGGTGTAAGAAATCACTTTGCTATCTCGCCATTTGTAAAAATCCTCTTCACCATTAGGATATTTTGACACGTGGTCTTTCATTCTATCATTAGTAACAGCATAAGCACCTTGTTGCCAAGCAAATTGTAGCCAGTAATCATCATCATGATCTTGTGATGGAACAGAAACAACAGTTCCTTTATCTCTCAATGGTCGTAAAATTGAGGGGTTATCCACACCCTTCTTGCCTGCATTGTCACTAAGATAATGCCGCGGTACGAAAGCGTATACTTCGTACCCAGCATCAGAGTAATACGCTACCGCAGTTGCAATCCCTGTGGCTGATGCCGGCCACTTATTTGCAGAGTGGCTCATCCCCACATTGGGGCCATCAATCACTATCACTACCTTTGATTCTTCTTCATTTTCTGCCAATTAGCAACCCCTCCGAGGGGTCCAACCTGTTGCCTAGACCTCGTGAAATCTGATGAAAGCCCCTTTTGAGAGCCGCCATCAACTTCTACGCGTCCGACCCAAGTCGTTAATCTGCCCTAATGGGTAGGCTATTAGAACCCTCTCAATTGATTCAATCATCAATTAATTCAATTTCATCAAGGTCATCATCTTCTTCATCAACTGCGATTTCCTCTGATTCAGGTTCTCCATCTGTTACTGCTTCAGGTAAGTCAAACTCTTCTTCGATTTCATCTTCGTATTCTTCTTCATCCCAAATGCCAACTCTTCTGCGTTTACCTGCAATTGCTGCCACTACTAGGATGATGAATCCCGCAAGCATCATCATCGTTGAATTACGCATATTACTCAATTCATTTGTGATTCTGACTATCGGATCATTAATTTCAACACGGATATTAATATCTAATTCTGCGTTAAACTGGTCCGAAAATCCAGTATCAAATGATTGTGGTTTTCCAACTACTTCTATGGTGTGGAAATCACCGTGCCGAGCATCTTCTGAAGCGGTGATTATAACGTTAAATGTAATCTCTGAAAACGCATCAACTAGAACTAGGGACGATTGTGTGTTTGGATTTTCTGCAACTACAGTCCATCCATTAGGCGCGGTGGCGCTAAGAACAACCTGCATATCCGTATTCCCTTCATTCTTGAGAGTCATTTCGTAAATTTTTTCGACACCAGGTGCCAAAGCTTGATTTGTGGTATTTTGAATAATCTTCAACGCAGGGTCTCCGTCTCCTACTTCAATACTAATTGGTAAATCAAAGAATCGCTGTGTATCGGTATTCTCCGTAACTTCTTCAATCCGAACATAAATCGTATGATTTGCTGCTAATACTTGGTTGGTTAGGTGTATCTCAAGATTAAACTCAACGGTATCCCCAACAGTCATTTGCATTACTGGCATTGGGTCATTGTCAGTATTGGTGATGAAATAATCCCACAAAGTGTATTTCCCATGTTCACCATCTTCGTTCCTCTCATAGGTGGCAGGATTGACGACTCTCCAATCAACAACTTGGTTCTCATCCCCTGAAGTTTGAGTTGCTTCTACTCGCATTCTGACATCGATGTATTCATCACTATCATCATTGAGACAATTCTGATATTCAACATGACCTAAGCCATTACTTCCCCCATCGCAATCAAAGACTACTGATGCTTGTAATCCATTAGTACGGTGAGGAGTGAAACTAACTACCGCGGAAAGGGAGGTATTACCTGCACTAGATAATTCAATTTGCATTAAACCATAGTCAGGGTCATCTGGCTCTGATGAAGGATTGACAAATAGTGCAATTGTGTAATTAGTATGTCTCGGCATTGCTGGGCTGTGCCACAAGCCATCATTTGGGTCTTGGGTAATCATCTGTCCAGTCTGGTTATCTACGAAGTAAAATACAGTGCCTCTAGGCTTCTCAGTGACTTCAAAACGGAATGAATCAACATCAAATCCAGTATTGAATATTTCAATGTAGAAAGGTGTGGGAGGGCCAAGGTCGTCAACAAATTGAGGGACTGTTACATCTAATTCAAATTGCCCACCCTGCAGTGTTGAATTGTCTATCTGATCTTCATGTTCACTATCCCAAAGTGCTACCATCGGAGGTGCGAACACATCCAATTTCTCCAATGTGACTTGCATGGTTGTATAATGGACTTCAGCACCACTTGTATTGTAAGCGCGCACTGAGATATCAAGTCGTGGCGGCGCATTCCCTAATTCTGTAGGAGCCGCTAATGTCAATTGTGCTGTAACTTCATTCCCACCATCGCTAATGGTGTAACCTTCTGGTCTGTCAAATAGAGCAGACCAACTTGAATCAAGTGAAGTCTGAACATCCAGTTGAATATCTAGAGAGGAACCTGAAGAGCCAGTATGTCTCAAAATAAATTGAATTGGCGTGGTTTGTCCTGGAGCAATGTACTCTGCACTACGGTCGGCGGCATTCCTTACAGAAACCCCATATTGCATAACAACCACATCATCATGTTCAAACACAAATGGGCTTGAACCTTGAAGGTCGTTGATTGAGAGTGTCAAATCGTAAACCCCCGCTTGAATGCCTGCTGGATAAGTCCAGACAAAGGTGCCAACCAAGGCTCCTGCAGACTCAGTCAACTCAGCATTAGTGAAAGTGTGGTCAACTGGGTAACTACCATCGGGGGCACGCAACTGAACAGAAACTGCAGTGACATCTTCTCTCCCTAAAGCATTGATTACATTTACTTTGAACGCCATTGAACGGTGTTCCGGTAGTTCATTAGGATACCACTTCAAGGTTTCAGGGTCAGTCCAGAGAGCGCCTTCTGAAAAGATTCTCACCTCACTTCCGGATGCAGCATTCGACCAGAACTCCATAGTCGAGTAATCATCAGAAGAGTCTGGGTCTCCCCACATTACTTCAGCATCACATGATGGCCCAAATGGACCACCACCTTGCCCTTCACAAGTAGATTCTGCTGATATTGTAAGAGTCAACGCACCACCTGCTGGAATGGATTTGTATTGGTTACCAATCCACTGTAAGCGGACAATCTCTTGATTCCATCCACAACCGAATAAAGAAGAACAAGCACCCTGTTCTTTCTGCTCTGTCGCTATTGTTTCTGAACTACCACTGTCATCTTCAATCCTTAATGTAAAGGTGTAAGTTGCTGTCTGTTGTTCAGAACCAGCAGTCGCTTTCAAGAAAATGTTTAGTGGTATTTCCCAGCCATTGCCGCCACCAGATGCCACTCTGCCACCAACTGGCATATCACTGAGTACAATTCTAGTCCTAAATTCAAGTGAGTCTGCAAGAGCTGATTCATTACTCTGGCCATTATTTGGGGTCTTAGTGGTTAGGTAACCATCGCCACCCGCTGTTGAATTTCTTTTGTCAAGAAAAATGTTGTACAGTTTCATTGGAATTTCGCCACTATTGTAGCGCGGCTCTTCTGATAATAATTCTGAACTCGGTGGTTGAGAATATAACGGTGCTAAAAGTGTAGAAATCATCACAGCAACGAGAATTAGCGATATCAATGACAATCGCCGTGGGGCGGCAGAGGTTGATGCTGTTAGTTCCACGGCTACGCCGTGTCAACGGTCCGTTAAAGGGTTCATGGTTGAGAGTATTGAATCTGCATCATTATAACAACAGTTTAATGGACTCCAATTTTTCTAAATTTAATGGTTTTCACCAGTATTCATCAGACGCCACATTGATG
>JACNFL010000014.1 GCA_014384685.1 Methanobacteriota archaeon | reverse complement strand
ATACTATCCAATCACCAATTAAACGCCTCCACATGGTGACAGGCATTTCACGCCATCGGAGTTCACGAGATTGTAAAATATCATAATTAAATATTCTACCAAGTATCTGATTACATTTATGACAACATGGTACAAGGTTTGAGATATTATTACCACCACCTAACGCTTGTTCAATGACGTGTTCTACTTCCATCGTATTAGATTGATTGAGTTTTTTAGTGGTTTTTACATCACATAATGAGCAGTTTCGGTTTGACCACTTCCGCCTTAATCTTGTAGAGTCATTACGAGCGAGACAAATGTTAGGGTTATTGGTGAAACGATGCTTTACGGCTTTGTCAATAATATTGGAATTTTGATTTCGTAGTTTGGCTTTGAATTCATTTCGCTCTTGGCTACCAAGGGAAAGGATTCTTTTCTTAGTATCCGCACCAATTGTCATCATGAATATCTACCTACGTTGTGAAATCAATTTCAAACCGGTGCCAAATAGTAAGTGAAAACAGTACTTGAAGTAATTGAACCGAACCAAATTAGTATCCCTTCAACAATAAGACGATTCTCAATGCGGCGTACATGTTCTCTTGGTAATGAACCTGGGGGAACAAGAAGGCAATCTGGTACCATTATTCCCATCTGATGATACTCTTTGGCTATTCCATGTATCTTCATCTTCTCTCGATCAATTAAACCAAGGTGGGCCATAAGTGGGCGATATCTAACTTCAACCCATTTGATGATAAGAAGAATGGAATGCAATAAAAATATAATTGTGAAAAGAAGGATTGTGGGTGATTGAATCATTCTTCTTCACCACTTTCAAATTTATCATTGCTACTTGGATATCGTTGCATTCGATCCTGAAGTTCTATCATTTCTAGAGTAAGAATGCTCAGAGCTTGCTCATTTGTCTCAACTCTAAGTTTCTCAATTGTTTCCTTCACTATTGTATAGAGATACACCATTGATTCTTGTTCACTAATTGTCTCATGCATGCTTAACAAGTTAGAACGAGCAAGCGTTATTGCATGGCCCATTGATTGAGGAAATGGGATTCGTAACAATATCGAATCAATTGATTCAATGATGTGTTCACAGTACTCTCTTGACCCCTTCCAACCATCAGTCATTACGGGCATTAGTAAAGAATTAGTCCATTCACAAAGGGGGTTTGGAACAAGACCGGGGACTGCGCGACCATACCCCGCACTGGATTGTGTCTCGTCTTCTATTGCTGCAAACCAGGGGGAAAGAACGCTGAACATTCTGTGTTGAAGTTGTTCTGGGATTTTGTGGTTTAGGCTCTCTGCTAACCTACATATCTCAAATGCGTCGCGATTAGCAATCAATTCTGATTCAAGTGAGCAATGCCAAGCTTGAATTGTATGGTGAATTGTGATTGCATTTTTATCATTATTTTGAACAAAAGGCTCTAGATATGAGATGATATCTTTTGCGAATTGAATCAATGACTGTAATGCTTCTCGTGACACATCAATTCTGCAATTAATACGATTTAATTGAAGTGATTTGCTATTCATTATCTAGTACCCCCAAAGTTTGCATTGTTTGAAAATAATGAAATTGTAACCGATGTTCAAATCCCCTGATATATTTTGATTTAGGAATTCTTGTCATCTGCTCTAAAAGATGTAGAATTGCGTCCGCCACAATTAACGGATGAATCACATCAGAGATTATTCGATCTGCCAACACATAGGATGCTGTAGTTGACATATCGCCAGTTGGAGTACTGGTTCGAAGAATTTCCACGTTTTCTTTATGGCATTGTACAGTGCCTTGAATCATCGGGGATAACATCAAGCCAACCCCACCACTGAAGCGGCATTTTCAGCCAACTCACTGGTGGATTCAACCTCAAGTGCAACCTCATTCAGTATGTTCTCAACGTCCATTAGTTGTTGTTGAACTACAATAGTAGAATTTGAAATTCGTGAACTAACATCTGTAAATACGTTAATTATCTCCACTAATTCAGACTTAAGCTCTGTAAGTTCGCCAGAATCGATTGAATCAACTGACGTTCGAAGATTATCGAGTCTACTAACTTGTTTTTCCAATTCATCAATCTGGCTCTGGATTTTTTGCTCGGCTTCAACTGTGGCTTCATCCGCAGAAGACACGGCTACATTGAACGCCATGTCCTTCTTATCTAATATTGAATCGTCAACATTAGATTTACGACTTGTAACAGTACGCAACATAGACAAAGAATCGTCAGTAGCAGCACGCGCACGATCCACAGACAGTGAATCAAGCCCAAACATTGGAGATTGAAACATCATCCACCAACCAATCAGCACAATGCCGAATAATAGAAACATGTCGATTGTTGTGAAATTCATTTGCTCCCCTCCTTAACATCATTTGGTCTCTTGCGATCGTTCGAACCACCAAGCCAAAACTTTGGACAACTACCGTAATTACCTGAATACCAATGTCGGTGATAGGCTTCAATAACCTGGCCATGAAATACACAATCGTGCTGTTGACTAGCCTCGTGTGCATCGATACTAAGGCGGAATAAACGACCTAGTGCAAGTACACCGGAATCCCAATTAGTTGTTTTAGTATTCTCATTTACATGTGGGTTTTGAATAATCAAACGACGCTCGTGAGTTTTGA
>JACNFL010000112.1 GCA_014384685.1 Methanobacteriota archaeon | reverse complement strand
CAGGAGCAATTTATGGTCAAGGATTAGGGGAAACTGTTGCACTCATTACTGATGGTGTATTTTCAATGGATGGAGATGTTGCACCTCTAGACGAGATAACCGAATTAGCCGAGGAGCACGGGGCTATGGTATTCGTAGACGATTGTCACGGTGAGGGTGTTTTGGGTGATGGTGGTGCAGGAATTGTTGATCATTTCAAATTACAGGGACGGGTTGACTTTGAAATAGGGTCTTTCTCAAAGGCTCTTGGCGTTCAAGGAGGAATAGTTGCGGGTAGTGAACAAGTCCGTAATCATGCATTGAATCACTCTCGTTCATGGTTGCTCTCAGGGAGTCAACCACCCGGGGTTGCAGCGGCTCAAAAGGCAGCTGTTGAGGTGTTGATGGAGGAACCAGAGCATCATGCTAGATTGTGGGAAAACACCGATAGATTCCGCCGTGAAATGCTCTCTCTTGGCTTCGATTTAGGAATGTCATCAACTCCAATTATTCCAGTTATGTGCGGTGAATCATCAGTTGCTAAGCAGTTATCTGCAGAGATGCGCAAACTCGGAGTTGTTGTCGGTGCGATTGTATTCCCGATGGTAGCGAGAGATAAAGCGCGGGTGCGTAATCAATTGTCGGCTGGATTGACAGATGAGCAATTAGATGAGATTCTAATCGCTTACGAAACCGCTGGCAAAATTGTGAACTTAATTTGATGATTAATCATCAATGGCATTCACAGCATCTACAAGTTCTTGCTCCATTTCCATTTGACCAAGTTCAACTCTTGATGGGCCAAATGGGTCTTTTCCATCTTCTAACATCGTTAGCATCCTGTAACGGGGAGCCCAAGAAAGATGCACATAAATTGGCCCGGGTGCAAGCATCAGCAACCACGCTAATACCTCTGGGATTTGAGGGGTCAAATCCATCCAACTACCTAGCAAGATGATGAATCCAACAAAAGGCATGGTGAAAAGTACGGTTCTTGGTGGTGTTATTGGTGGACGTTGGAAAAATTTGCTAATCAAGGATGAAAATTGTCCTGCTAATGCTAATCCAAGGGCGATACTCAAACCTCTGAAGGCGACTTCTCTAAACCACAACTCAATATCCCAAAGTTGGTGGTATCCAATTGGAATAATCAAGGCAGCTGTTAGTAGCAAACCATAGAATGCCCCCACAATCGCTGGATGACTTACAGAAAGTGGCCAAGATGCAAAACGCTGGGACATTGGAGAGCCCAAGAGCATCTCAGTTTGCGCTTCATCAAGCGAATCCAATCGCTGGCGCCACGAGTCCATATTGTATTCCTACTGACTGAACAGCATTAACATTCACGTTGAACAGGGAGCGTGCATCACTGTTCGTCATCTTTATTGATGATTTCAGCACTATGTGTTCTCATCTTGCGAAGTAGTGCTCCTGGTTCCGGTGCTAAAGATCCCTGTGTTGTTTCTTCCCACACTCTTTCTACAGGGTAAAACTCCAATTCTTCTCTCTCTCTTGCCATTTCTATTGGGTCTTCCGAGTCGAAATCCCTTTCTTGTGCGTCACGGAAAGAAAGAGCCTGATTGATTAGTGATAGAACTCCGCGAGTAAGTGGGTCAGGCGGATGCTGCCATCGCAACATAGTTTTGCCATCCATATCATTTTTCTTCAGAAGAGTGCTCTCATTTCCTGAACCCGGTTGAGGTGAGATACGAACTTTTGGTGGGATTAGGTGCCATGATTCTCCATCTGAAACAAAAACCGAGTTGTTCTCCATGCCTTCACTTGGATGCCATGGATGTCCGCTTCCAATTGCGACCAAGTCTAGCAGTGCCATCTTTCTGATATTTCTTGAAAGCTCTTTCCACAGCATGAATGCGATAATTACAGCGAGAATAAACAGAATAATCATATTGTCTAAACCAAAAACAGACAGGATTTTGAAACAAATTATTATGGCAAAGAAACCTGTAAATGTGAAAAACACAGCATTGTACATATTTTGTCGTTGAACCTTGGCAATATCGGAGTTAACCGACCACAAGATAGCATCATCTGGTAGGTCACCCATAACATCCGTAGGGGGGGTCACTTCATTCAATTTTCGTGATGTTGGGGCTGGTTTGGCCGTGGACACCAGATTCTTGGTATGTCAAGTGATTAATCACACTCTAGTGAATAAATTCACTAGCCAATAAGTTTGTTTTTTTACTATTATTGCAGGTCTCCACAATTAGGTCGGTGAATTGAGGTAAGTTGGCGAATCGGCCATAGTACGCGCACGTGAAGGGCCACGTTCAAGAGGGGGTCAAGCAAGACGAGGGCCGAGGATTGGCATGGCTGAACTACCCAAGGGCATCACCAAGGAGGTGCGTAGAGGTGGTTCAGGGGTGCTCGAGTTACTCCTGATTGACTTTGATAGAGAAGGTGATAGCGGCTATATTAGGATTCAACAACCAACGAATCCAGTAAGCATTGCTCAACTTGTGATTTCAGAGGGGGCGCCTGAAATGGCTCTATTTGAATCAACTGAATTATTGATGGGCCATACAGCATTGGAAGAATTGAGGAAATGTGCTGCTGCGGATGATTCACGGATTTCAGTTCATACAGATGTTGATCTTGGATTGATGTAACCGTTGGCTGCGCCGACGTCGCCGCAGACAACTTCC
>JACNFL010000015.1 GCA_014384685.1 Methanobacteriota archaeon | reverse complement strand
ACTAATCTTTGCTTCAATTTTCTATCCACTGTCAACACGGGCCAGTTTTCCTGTGAGGCTACAATAACTAACTGATCATCAGGATGATTTGCCTCTTCTGGGCCATCAATAAGTTCCGATCTAGATTTCAATAAATCAATTAGAAGAGGGGATGTTGTTTTCTCCTGAATCATCTCCAATTCTTTCAATACACGGTTCAATAAAACCGGCTCAAAGGTTCCAATGACATCGGCCATTGCCAAATCAACATTCAATCCTCCTTCAATGATTGCAGTCCAGCCGCAAGCATCAATCAGAACTTTGCTCATTTAGTCATCTCCAATTATTGGTAGGCTGTGGCTGGGTAAAATCCCTGCCATCCAACCCCACATCAACTGATTGTGGCATAGCCAATCAATCGCCATCTGGCTCCAATTCTCCTAGAGAGAGTAATCCTTCCTCCTTTAGAGGCGCATATTGGGAGCCTAAGTGAAAGTGTTGCCTTCTTTCCTTTCACAAAAGAAACTACACCAACAGAAGTTGCTGTTGACGCATTGACCATCAGCATTTCATTAGGTTGCAAAGGACGAACTGGGTCGGCTGACCCACCTCCTCCAGTCACCATTTCTTTCAGAAGAGTGAGTTCAAGGTCTACCTCATTCCAAATCGGTGGTAATTCACCTTCACGCGCCACAACTTGCCCAGATAGTTCGTCAGCCTTAGTGATGCTTGGGTCTAGAGGAGTGGCCATACCACAAAGCCCACCTGCGTGCATTGATTCCAAATCGTTGCCTCCGCCCTTTAGACTAATGATTCTAGTTTGGATAGGTTCCCAAGTTACCTTCTTACCTTGCGTTACCTTTCGGCCTGGAGCAACTACTACTTTGTCACCGATATCGAATTTTCCGCTTACGATACTTCCTCCAATGACTCCACCTTTGAGTTGAGGTGGCCTTGAGCCCGGCCTGTTGATGTCAAAAGACCGTGCAACATGGAGTATACCATCCGCTTTAGGGTCTCTATCAGGAGTTGGGATGAATTCCTCAATAGCTGAGATTAGAATGTCAAGATTAACATCATGATGGGCTGAAACCGGAATTATTGGTGCATTTTCAGCGATTGTTCCTTTCAAGAATTCTTTGATCTCATTGTATGATTTGATGGCTTGTTCGTGGGAAACGATGTCAATCTTGTTTTGTACAACTACGATGTTTTTGATGCCAGCGATTTCCAGCGCCATCAAGTGTTCAAGAGTTTGGGCTTGTGGACATTCTTCGTTGGCTGCAATCAATAGTAAGGCGCCATCCATAATGGAAGCGCCGCTAATCATCACAGCCATCAGCGTCTCGTGACCTGGAGCATCAACAAATGAAATCACTCTACAGAGTTCTTTTTCATTATCCTTTTTTCCGTCTGGTCTTTTGCCAGTCGTGTAGAACTCACCCTTCTTGGTCTTGTAAAAAGCAGTATCTGCGTATCCTAACTTGATTGAAATTCCGCGCTTGCGCTCTTCAGAATGAGTATCTGTCCAAGTCCCAGACAATGCTTGGGTGAGAGTTGTCTTACCGTGGTCAACGTGACCTACTAATCCAATATTGACTTCAGGCTGACGAGGTAACTTGCTCACCAGTTGAAATCCTCTCCTTGTACATCTCTATCACGACTCGTCTGAATCGCCGCCGCTGTCACCAAAAAGGTCAGCGAGCGACTTCTTGCCGCTATCGACAACCTTCAGATTCAACTGACGGGTGTCTTGATTGATTGTGTTGCCACGGAAATATCTGCGCTTACGGATTCCATCGTAGGTGTATCGGTAAGTATCTCCCTTCTTCTTTACGAGTTTTTGAGCCTTGTATCCAACACCTTTGGTAACCAAAACTGCTTGGCGGTTTCCACCAGCGATATCGCTACGCATTGGTGTTCCTGTTTTATCAGAGCCACCAGTGATTTGCAATTTGTATCCAAGAAGTGACTGGTCACCATCTCCTACGAACTGTCCGTCTACTACATCACCAATCTTCTTTCCAAGAAAGTGATTGTAGTTCGAACCCTTAATTTCAACCGAATATGACTTGCCCTTACTTGCAGGGTCGGTGTCATTCACCGCCGCCATAAATGAGGTGTCTCCTGTAACTGCCATGGTAATCAGCGTCCCGCCGACAAGAGACCCATATAAGGCAATTGCGCCCTGTAAGGGCTACGTCATTTCGCCTCATTTGCCCTTTAGGGCACTCTCAAGCCGTTTCTCAACGGCCCCAGGTAGGGCCGCCGGCATTGAGATATGTTGTGTGCGGCCGCGTCCTTCGGAGCGGCTAGATATGTGCGACTCAATCAATTCTAAGTCTTCTAGACGCTTGAGATGCTTCCAGAAAGTAGTATGGCTACGTGGTTCTTCTTCATATTCTTCACAGACTACACGATACAACTTTTCTGCATCACCAGTTGTCACCTCAGACTCCTTGCGAAGTCTCCGGCAAAGTGCTAGCAAAATCATCTGAGCATGTTTGTTTAGATCAACAACAATGCTCGGTTCCACTGTGCGGCCGATTTCTCTTGCCAAAAATCGCACATCATTGGCGATTACCTCATCTCTTCCTGCTCGCTCAGCCTTCTTGATTGAATCTTCCAACAATTCAATGGCAACTCGGGCATCACCAGTTTCAGCAGAACGTTGTCCT
>JACNFL010000271.1 GCA_014384685.1 Methanobacteriota archaeon | reverse complement strand
TGTGTGATGTTGGCAACTCCATCAAGTCGCTCGGTATCTAGTTGCCCCAATGTTCCAGCCAATCCCGGTTGAACTACGCCGTTTAGTAGATTAGTAGCATTGTAGCGATGCCATTCAGAAGTAGCGTTTGCTAAATCACGATTACCAAATTCATCGTAGGGTGTATACCAACCAGCATCATTTGTTAACCGATGTAAACTTTCAAGGGCATAATCGTCTAATTGGTCAGTTCTTGGATGGTTTGCACCAAGTTGAAGACCTGCAAGTGAAAAGAAAGCCGATAGGACGATGAGAAATAAGACGAAAGCGGTTAGGAATTCAATAACAGCAGTCATTCCGCCCTCGGAATCTGTTATTTGTCGAGCCGTGTGCATCGTCAATCCCTATCCTGCCGAAGGTTGTGTCCATCATCAAGTCTGTGCTTCAAGGAAGCCCCACTAAATTTAGTAGGAATAGAATTGGGTCACCGATAAGAAGCAAGGGTAGGATTCCGACCATCAAGAATGCCATGAAAGGGTATTTTTCTGTAGTCCAGGCCTTGTCCACCCCCAGTTCTTCTAGTTCTGACAGGATATCTTGCAATTTGTTTTCAGCACGTCCGCCGCGCCTCGGACGCATTCTTGTATCGACCTTCTTTTCACCATCTGCCCCTTCAATTATTTCATCCAATAACCAGACATGGCGATTTGGAATATCAGAAAGAGGTAATCGGCGGGCATGCCAAGCCATTTTCAAATTCCCAGCATCACCGGCAGACAAATTCATGCTAAATACATAAATTGGCAAAATCAGAAAACTCATTGCACCCCAAATAAGCAGTGAAATCGCCGGTGGCATCAAAGCGTCTCCAGCGGCTGGAATTTCACCCCATCCCGGTAAACAAAGAGCAACGAGCATCATGCCTTTTGCATCAGCACCACCATGTAACATTCGCAATTGATAGCACATTTCAAAGAACAATAAAACTGCGCCAATTACCAACATCTGCCCCCACAGGTAAGAGGCTTGAATTTCAGCAGTAGTTGAACAGTAATTGCAATCAACAAGTGAACCGAACCCTAACCCATCCATCAGTGGGGTTAGGTGACGCAGTGCCCCGAATATAAGGCCTACAACTGATGCAAGATACCAAAGTGAAACCAGTATATCTTCAGGTGAACCATTTCGTATATCATCCAAGGTAGGACGACCAATAACAGCAGTTGAAGCATATGCCACAACTGCTGATGCTGTAAGCCACACAGTCCAATCCGCTTCCAAAGCCCATAACTCGAGACAAAGGAGGAATAATGCTGGCTTTGCCCATGAGATCCACCAATCGTTTGGAACGCGTCTAATTTTGAGGTCAAGATAGGTCGCTCCACCAAGGCACAAGACGAGAGTAACGATGCGCGCGTAGGTGAGGATTTCCTCCGGTGTCACCATGTCCATCGGGTGCTGTCACAGGTAAGTGCCATAAATGAGGCGCGGTTCGGCCACCTTGGAAGCATGCTTTCAGAGGCTGACTCATATGACCATCGAGACGCGAATAGAGCAGATTTCCACTGTAATTCTACAGTTAGATGATTCCAAAGTGCCACGAAACATTCGTGCCGGCGCTAAAGAAGCAGTTGAGATGTGGTTGTTGAATAAATCCAAGGATTTGGATGTTCGAATCGCAATGGCTCAAAACAAGTTAGAAGAGTTGTCAGAAGACCCCAATATTCCTATGGAATATGGTGTGTTGGTTCTACAAGTTTTGACAGCGCTTGAACAACTGCTTGGTGAAGTCTGATTAGCCATTCAAGCAGCAGATTGGTCATCAGCATCTTCCAATAATGTGAATTTGTACTCACCTGATGAACTATCGTAATCAATGACAGAGAAAAGAACTTTCATTTGTCTATCTTCAAATGGGTCGTGGAACCATGGTTGCCCACCTCGGAAGATGGCTAGGATAGACTTGTAGGTATCCATGTCCATGTTGCCGCTGATGGTGTAAATTGCGCTTTCAGCTCCCTCATCATACAGGTCATCCCCTTCCCCACCTCGAATTACAGTGCGCTGCACTCTTCTTGAAATGGTCATATGTACATTACAATCATCAATTTTCACCCATTCTTTCCCTTCTTGCTTTAGATAACACTCGTTTACATTCATTTTTCTTCACCGTTTTCAGTCAATATTTAATTTGTTAATTTTTCCACGTTTCCCAAACCGCTCCAGAGTTCGGGGTGCGGAAGTAGTTAGTTCCTTCATACTCAATCCATTCGTAGCCGTCCGAGCCAATCTGTCCGGAAGCATCCTTTGCTGGGCCAGAGACAACCGTTCCTGCAACCATCTCGTCTTCAACGATATGCGTCTGGTCTTCGGTAATGTCCTCGGGTTCAAGAATTTCGGGGACATGATGTGTTTCACCAGCCAGTGCATCATCTAACTCTGCACGCAGGCGCTCTAATCTAATCCCTTGATGTGGTCCTAAGAGGCGAATCATTAACGAATACTCAGACTTTAAAGCAATATTATCTAGCTCTTTCTTCGTCCGCGCCCCTTTCAACATATCCTCATATTTACGGCAACGAGCATTGCGTGTAACAAAACCAAATAGAATCCAAGCGAATAGTGGAACACCACCAAAGATTCCAATTAAATCCCAACCATCCAAACCAATAGTTGTTCCAGG
>JACNFL010000016.1 GCA_014384685.1 Methanobacteriota archaeon | reverse complement strand
GTTGTGAATAATGAAAATCGTTCATCATTTTCTTCATCTGTATAAAGACGAGCAGGTTCCCAATTACCATCTAAGTCATTCCAAACCCAATACCATTTATTCATTTTAATTCCCTCCACACCCACAACCTTAAATGATAATGGAATACATAATGGTAATAACAGACGATAAAACCATTACCTATTTTTCCCAATGCTTGAGAATGAATCGTTTCTCCTATTGTTAGAGAATGTTTCGCCCCCATCTGTAATGACGGGGATTTTTTATGCTTATTGCACCACTAAGGCTCTCGGCGACCCTGTATTAAGAAAGCGGGCAGAGGGTGTTTACTTTCACCATGAAACTGAATCATGATACGGCTCTTTACCCCACCACAGCGGGGCTGTAAACATGTTTCTGTTCTCATGAAAGTGATAGCGACAGGTTCGTAGCACCGAACTCGAAGACCATGCGCCGCCCATCTTTCCTTTGACACCCATGTCGTTGAGATGTTTGGCGATTTTATTGCCCGACCACTTCTGCACATAGTGGCGATGTCGCATATAGTCAATCTTGTCCTGTTCAAGCCAATTTGGTCTGAGGTTCTCTGCATCCACTCTATCCCATCCAAATACAGGCCCTGTGAACACTCGCGCATTGTCCTTGAGATACTTCATGGCAATCTTGGTTCGCTCGGAAATTTGTCCACGCTCCAACTCTGCAAGGCTGGCAATAATCGTCAGGAAAAATCGCCCCATTGAAGTCGAAGTATCTAAGGTTCCACCGTTTTGGTCAAGGATGTGAATGTCAACCCCGATCCCCGCCAACTCGTCAACTGTTGAAAGGCAATCCTGAACATCTCTGAACAGTCTGTCCATCTTGAGAACAATGATATGTCCTACACGTTGTTCATAGATGACTTCACGCATTCGTCTACCCGCAGGTCTTGACCAAAGGTGGGTTGCTGCGCTGACTCCATCATCAATGAATATGTCATCAACAGCCAAACCCAATTCTCTAAAAATTGCGTAGGCTTTACACTTGTCAATCTGAGCAGGAACGCTTACTCCTTCTTCTGCTTGCTTCTTTGATGAAACTCGCACATATGCGACTGCTCTTTCTTTTCTCTTGCTATTTTCTGTATGTTTTTTTGTTAACATACATTTCATCTTAATTTTTCGACTATTTAATATCGCACTTTTATTGCAATCATTGATCACACCGTACCTTTGCCCAATATGTTGCTCAAAGGGTTATCCAAACGATGCACTGCGCAAATGCTAAACGAATCAGACGGGTGGTTGATTCACTAAACTTCACTTATTAAAGGGTGAACAGAGTTGTCAATGGTTCTATGTAGAAAACCCTTTGAAACATTTGCACTATTATCAATGTGATTTTACTGGCTTCAATGGGCATTACAAGTTAATCAGTGGGGCTGATTATGGAGTACCCATTGAGTAACTAATTCATCTTTTGACAGACAAGAAGAAGCCTCGCAAGCGACCTGTGAACTGGGATCGTTGTAGTGCCCTCAATTTGCCAACCAACGGCATTGACCTCTTCTACAACTTCAACCCACGATTTACCAAAAGTCTGAGCTAAAGCATCGTTTTCTCCTTGACCAAAGTCATCTTTCAGCAAATCCATTCCCAATGCCTTTGGTGACCATGGTATAAGCGATACGAGCCTTGCATCATCAGTTGCCACCTGTTTACAGGATGTCATTGCATCAATGAAAAGTTGCCATCCATCATCACTCTTCCAAGAATTTAGTCCGTATGGGGGGTCAAAAGCGAACCCATCAAAGGGCATTTTATCATCCCAAAGGATCGCTAATTCAGTTGCTGAACCACGCTTTATTTTTGCACTATGTAACATGGTTTGGATTTCTTTTGCCCACTTGAGATTGTCTCTACTTCCTTCTACCATTCTTGAATCTGCATCACTACCAAAAACATGTGAGCCGATGGCTGCAGCCTCTAACAATATCCCCCCAGTTCCACAGAACGGGTCGAGGATTTTACCTTCTTCTGGGCAGGCAATATTAGCCATTGCTCTAGCCAGTCTTGGATCTAGACTTATCGGTTTGAAGTAAGGACGTTTTGGTGCGGTTCTCTCATCCCATGTAGATGTGCCACTGGTCAATACCCCCCAGATAATTTGAGGGGGATTTTCGCCCTTCTCTATACGATTTAATGCTATTATTTTCAGCGTTATTTCCGGAGCAGTGAGGTCTATTTTCCAACCTTCCCTAAACAGCGCTCCGCCAATTGATTGCTCAATACTTCGAGTTGACCAACCCTCCACTCTTGGACCAATTTTTTTGGCTCTCACTGCCAAAGTTTGGCCATTGTTTTGGAGATTTTCTTTACACCATGCCAATACCAATTCTACATGTTTTTCTAAATCGCTGTAAGTCGAATGACTTGCTGGATAAAGAGTCTCAGAAATTAAAGCAGACCTTTGAGCGATTTTAGTTGCCGAATCTTGGTCGCATAACAATACACGTTCATGGACGAATTGTGAAGTGTTTGAGGGATTGACAAGGGCTGAGAATTCTGCTCGAGCGATATTTGGTTGCCATCCGCTAGATATTACGATTGCATCTGCGTTTTTCGCTAAATTCTCGGACAACTTGCCTCACCTCCGCTATCTCTACCGCTATGCGGCCGGCCTTCAATTCTATAT
>JACNFL010000017.1 GCA_014384685.1 Methanobacteriota archaeon | reverse complement strand
TCGTCTGTTAAAGACCATGCAAGAGATCGTCGAGACAAGGTAGAAGTCCCTCTGCCAAGTTCGTCTAATAGTCCCACTGAGCGTGAAGTAGCCCTACGTAAAATGTGCGATGCCTCAATCATCGCCATCATGAATGTTGAGCGCCCTCTTCGTAAGTCATCACTTGCTCCGACTCTTGTGCAAACGCGGTCAACCAATCCCAATCTTGCCTTTTTACATGGGACGAATGAACCGGATTGTGCCAATATGGAAAGTAGGGCAGTTGTACGCAAGTAGGTTGACTTTCCACCCATATTTGGTCCAGTGATCAACAAAAATCTTCGTTTTGCATCTAGATTGATGTCATTTGGAACAAATCCGCTCTGTGTTTCCAATACCGGATGCCTTGCTCCTTCAGCCTTTAGATGGTCTCCTTCGGTCATTTCTGGGCGTGACCAAGCACGAGACCTTGCAACATCTGCAAAGCATTGTAATACATCGATTGAAGCAACTCTTGCAGCAATATTAGCTAATGTTACAACATGTGTTCTACATCTTTCCCTCATGGTTGTGAACATCCGATATTCTAATTCTTTTACTCGCCCACTTGCGGTTAACAATAGATCATCACGCCGCGCTAATTCATCGGTAACATAGCGGGAACCATTGGTTAATTGTTGTTTTCTTCTCCAATGTTCAGGGGCTTTGTCTTCATGTTTTTTTGTGACTTCAATAAACCAACCGATTTGCCTATTCATTCTAATCTTCAAACTAGGGATTTCTAATTCATTTCTCAGACTAGTTTCCAAATCTTTGAACCATGAATGACCACTCTCGGCTGTGTCCCGTAGTTCATCAATATCGTCATCAATTCCTCTTCTAATAAGTCCTCCATCCTTCAGTCCCAAAGGTGGCTCATCTACCAAAGTGCGACGTATATCCTCGCCCAAATCACTTAGTGCATCTAAATCTAGAGATAGGTGCGATAACAATTTATTATCTGCTTCCTTACATAGATTGATGACCGCTGGCATCCTTTCCAATGCGATAGCGGTAGCCAATAAGTCTCTTCCATTTGAGCGATTATAGGCTAATTGAGTTGCAAGTCTTTCCATATCTCGTAAACCTTTCAGAGCCTCTCTCAGCGCATCAAGTCTTCTAGATGAGCGAGTTAGTGCAGCGACTGCATCATGCCTTGCAGAAATCGCATCGATGTCGGCAAGAGGGCGCAATATCCATGTTTTCAACAAGCGACGACCCATTGCAGTACGGCACCTATTGAGGGTAGAAAGCAAACTACCCTCATATTCTCCAGTTAAGGTTGAAGTTAATTCTAAATTTCTTAGAGTAGTTTGGTCGAGTACTAAATGACCTTCCTCTTCAATGATTTCAACATCTCTAAGTGGCACATCATCAGTGATATGCATAGTAGCGAGATAATCGGCGGCCAATCCAGCAGCGGCTATTGCCAAAGGAGCATCATCTAAATCGAGGTGGCCAAGGTCTGCAACCTTCAGAACCTTTGCCAAACGTTGTCTTCTTTTCGCTTCACTCGCTTTGTGCTGGCTTATTGTGACCCCATCCAAATGCGAGAACATAGCACAGAGCGTATTATTCTCAGCGTCGGTTGGTGAGATCACAATCTCACTCGGGTTCCATCGAAGAACTTCATCCAATGCCTTTGCGAATCTATCTGCACCATGGCATGTGCTGGCCCAGGCTTGTCCTGTTGAAGCATCAACAACTCCCATTCCAAGGCTATCGCTTGCAAGGCAAATTGCTATCAGAAGTGACCTTTCATCAGTTCCTAGCAAAGATTCTTCATACAAGCTACCAGGGGTGTAGATTCTGCTAACAGTCCTTTCAAGAATCTTGGCACCTTCTCTCAATTCATCTTCCTGCTCAGCAACACAGACTTTGTGTCCGTCTTTTAGCAGGCCACGAATATTTTCTTCCAAGGCATGCCAAGGGAATCCCGCCATGCGGGTTGGGTCTGCGGCCTTTTTATCCCTAGAAGTTAGAGTAAGGCCAAGTACTTCGGAAGCGATTTCCGCATCATCGTGGAATAACTCGTAAAAATCACCCATTCTAAAGAATAAAATTGAATCTGGGTGTGATGATTTGATTTCATCAAACTGGTCCATCATCCCTCTTTTTATCATGCTAAAACCCCGTCAATGCTCACGCCGGATGTAGTGGTCAATGACGATAGCACATGAAGATTCTCGCTATAACTTCCTCCATAGGAGGAATAAATCAGTGATTTAGCAAAATAGTTCCGGCAAATAAAAGCGCCATTAACTGTAAAGAATCGCTTCAATATTTACGGAATCGATCCAATACAGTCCAGCCCATTACAAGCAAAACAATACTAAAAAAGGTTAGGAATGCAAAGTTTAAGAAACCTCTCCCATCCTCTATAGAATCCTGTATTGTGGTGTCCAGTGTCATCATTTCAAATGCCCCACTAGCATCCATTCCATGCATAAATATCATTCCACTTTCATATTCTGAGATTTCAATTTCTAGCGGTATTGGTTTTGCTAATTCCTCAATCTCAATTATTCCATTGTAAAAAGTCGCAATCGAGGTTGTCCCCTGATGTCCAATAAACCAAGTTTTTCCCTGTGAATCAGTTTCTGCAGATTGAGAGGGAATATCTATTTCATTGATTGATCCATCATCTTCACCTTG
>JACNFL010000019.1 GCA_014384685.1 Methanobacteriota archaeon | reverse complement strand
AGGACAATTACTGACAAGCGCATCACATCGCTCCAAACCACTGTTTCCGATGGAAATAGTGAAGAAGAGGTAGTGGGGATTGAGATAAGAAAACTACCATTTATTCAACCTTCAATATTCCTTGTTTTGGGTCTGATAATGTTACTAAATAGCCCTGACTGGTTATTGGTTATTTTAACCACACTTCTCCTTGGTTTCGGTTGGATGGTAGGCCGAATGGAAGTCGTTCCAATTGCCCCATTTGCCTATTTTATCGGATTTATTACTGCCCTAGGTACAACAGTTGATGGCTTCCAGTTATTCAGTTTAGCCTGTTTATACACCGGCGTTGCAACCTTTGCAATTTGGGGAATGGCGGTAAAAGACATTCTCTTCAAATGGTGTGACCCAATTGAAGATAACCAAGAGGTTTCAGCCGAGATAGATGTAATCACAATTCATGCCGATGGAGTTCACACAGGGATTGATTGGGCGAAAAGGAACCGGATGAACTCGATGTTTTTTGCTGAAAGTGAGGTGGCAAGGGCGAAATTAACTACCTTCCTAAAATATTGTGGTATGGCCTTCCTCCTGCTTTCACTGGATGAAATGCATGGCTTATCAACCGTAATTGTTGCAATCTGGTGGACGATTGATGCTTGGAAAAACCAAAATGCGAATACACTATTATTTACCCCAGTACTTCATGCTATTGCAATGTGGAATGTCGAAAGATTGACCGATGCTCTAGAAGGAATGGACCTAGCAGGATGGTTATTGATTGTAGAAGGAATTTTGATGTCTAGAACTTCTGCTTCTAACTGGTATCCCGATTGGAATTGGAAGGAGGATGGTTCGGATTTCTGGAAGTGGAATGACCAGATGGGAATACTTGCAGTATGTTATGTCGGCATAGGAATAGTATGGGCGGTTTATGACTTGTCCGTGACTGGAACTGGAATTCTAATTATTGGCTACGGGATGGTGCAAGCAGCGCTAGATTTCAAACGCCAATGGAGAAGGATTAGCAGCATTGCGGCAACATCAATTGGAACTTTTATCATTGCATTCATGAGTGACATTACCGGTACTTACCAAGGGTTGGCAATGATCTTTGGCGGTATTGCCGCATTCGGACAAGCCGCATTATACTTCAAACTGTGGGGAGAGGAAGAGGGTGGTGTAAAGGCCAGCGGTGACACAGGGCAGGTTGAATCTATAGAAAGTACGACTAAGGAAGAAACTGCGCACAGCGCCGATACTGAAACCGCCGGGCTTTGGGATAAAGTGAATAGTGAAAGTGAGGACTCAATATCCGAGGACTCAACTACCAAAGGTAGCGATATTTCAATAGAGGGCAACGCAGAATTAACCCAAGTAGAAGGTGGTGAAACAACAGAAGAGCCAACTGAAGAGCCAGACACACCGGTTCAAGTTGAAATAGAAGAAATGGATACTAACAAAGATTCTAATTCAGTAGCAGATACAACTATTGGAATAAGACCACAAGCAGATAATTTTGAGGTTCGCCTACCTCAAGACATCTTAGCAAATATCCGCGCAACCCTTGCTGCGACAGATCACACCGGTTACAAACCGATTGTAAGTTTCGACCAATACGGGCAAATCGTATTGCATTATGAGGCTCTTTGACGAGTAAAAAGTGCGTAAGCCTCAAGCACATGACGCACTTGGAATGGTTAGTGGATGTGGAGCCGTGAGGGAAAAAAGTAAGGCGGAACCACCCAATGGAATAACAGAAGAGGTTGAGACTCCAGAAGGCAGTGAAATTTTAGGAGGGCTTGAGGAGAGCATGCCCAATTCACCCTCTGAGGACTTTGGTGTCCTAATTCAACTCAAGCAAAAGTTTGAAGAAATCCCACTGATCAAATACCTAAATGAGGTTCCAGAGAGATTTCCTTTGGTTGTGATGCTGATTTCATTCTCAATTATCGCGGTTTGGGACCATCAGCGCGGCCTAATCCTGTGGCGCAATTATGCTACAACTGGAGTTTTTGGGGTTTTATTGCTCGTTGCAGTGTTCTGGTCGGGGCGGATGATGATTCCCCCTCTTGCTCTTTGGCTTGGATACTTTGCTTTCATTTTGCATTTCGGTGGAGGTAGCCTTGGCGCAGCCGATAAAGGACTAGGCCCATTTTGCTGGGGTGATATGCAACCCGGACAGGGGTTATGTGCAGATGGAATTAATGGGATGTACCATGTTCACCCGCTGTGGGATAGACTAACCCACGGTGTAGGAGGTGTAGCATTGTCCTATGGTTTTGCCGTCAGTTTTAAACGCTTATCAACTCATTTTTCGGCAAATCTCTCACGTCCAATGATTTTTTGGTTAGCTTTTGGAGTTTCAATGTCTGGGATGGCGGTTTTTGAAGTCTACGAGTTCTTTGGCAGGATGTTCTTCCTTACCACTGACCAAGGAGGTTATGTGAATACTGCGGGTGACCTAATCAGTGATTTAGTTGGGAGTACTGCTGGAGCATACCTCGGCATTACTATGGATAAATGGCAAGTTCTATGGGAGGGTAGTAGTCAAAGGCCACTGCCAATTATTGTCCAGTTGACTCAATCTTTCATTATTCCAATGACCACCTGTGCATTTATTGCAATTGCCGATTTACTGATTTTCGGGGGAATGGTAATGGGACGGGATTATGATAGTTTAGGGATGTTCCTTACCGCCGCTACAACT
>JACNFL010000201.1 GCA_014384685.1 Methanobacteriota archaeon | reverse complement strand
TGACTATTACACCAAAACCAGAGTACGGAGACCCTAGTACATGGGATAATCTAGACTCATTGAAATCTGCTATATCCAGTGGAGAGATTCATCCTCTTGACTTCAAATTTGGAGTGGCTGATGGATTATCGGAAACTTTAGCACCTTTAACAGCCCATTTTGACAAAAAACCTGAACTTCTTGATGAAATCAATTCTATCACAGAATCTTGAGTTAACAACCCCTCGGATGCCAAATTGACTACCAATTACCCCACTATGGATATTCCTAACGGGAGAGGGTTCTAATGCAATGTGCCCGCGGAATTGGATTAGTGGTTAACATGGTTGAAGTCGGAATCGATGATATCGCAATCCATTTCCCTAAAATTTACTTCGATATGAAGGATTTTGCAGAGATGAGGGGTGCAGACTACGGTAAACTCAATCGAGGATTAGGCCTTTCTGCAATGTCTGTTCCAGACATTCACGAAGATACTGCAACTATGGGTGCAAATGCCGTCACCCGGCTGATAGACCGCAACGGATTAGACCCTAACAAAATCGGCAGAATGTATCTTGGAACAGAATCTGCTCTAGACGGTGCAAAACCAACCGCTACTTACATTCTTGATATGCTAACTCAACGCTATTCAAAACAATATGGAGAAGACTGCTTCCGAAACTGTGATGTTGTTGACATGACATTCGCTTGCATCGGTGCTGTTGATGCATTACACAACACCCTTGACTGGGTCGCTAGAGGTGGTGAAGAGGGAGGTAGAGTTGGAGTAGTGGTATTCTCTGATAATGCCAAGTATGACCTTGAATCAAGTGGGGAGTATACCCAAGGAGCAGGTGGAGGCGCTATTCTTGTACGTCACAATCCTCGTCTTATCTCAATCCCAGATACATGGGGTATCTCAACAACTCCCGTTCATGACTTCTTCAAACCACGGCGAGAGGTATCTCTAACCTCAATCATCACCCATGTTGTGCAACTAGCACGAGAAACTGGGGAGACACTCAAAGAAGGAGTCGCCGAGAGGATGGTCAAACATCTTCCTGAATCTACCGTTCGCCGACTGGGTATATTTGCTCACGGCGAAGAAAAAATACAGGTTCACCGCGATGAGCCTGTATTTGATGGACAATTCTCCAATCGCTGTTACCAAGAAGCTGTGAAAACCGCTTTCTTAGACTTCCAGCGAAAAGCTGTGAAGAGTGGAAGATATAATGCTAAAAATGATGATATTCTAACAGAACAATGGATTAGAATCATCATGCATCTACCCTATGCTTTCCAGGCAAAGAGAATGTTCCCAGATGTGTTCCGTCACGACCGCCGAAATGAACCGATGTGGCAGGAAGTCATTGCTGAGATTGGTGAAGAGCCTGATAGAGCAGATTTTGAAGACACACCAGAAGGGGAGAATGAATGGGATAGGGCCCAAGATTTGTACCGCAGAGCAATTTCAAAGACTAGCCATTACCAAGAATTCCAAAACACTAGAATTGAAAAGGCTCAACGCGCTTCAAGCCTAATTGGAAATCAATACACCGGATCTATTTTCCTAGCAATAATGTCGACCTTTGAGTCCGATTATGAGGATAATGAAAATATTGAGAATAATTATTTTGGATTGTGCGGCTATGGTTCAGGAGCCAAAGCAAAGGTGTTTGAAGGAAAGGTTTCACCACAATGGCGAGAAATTGTATCTCGCTGGAACATGTTTGAGAGAATGGCAGGTCGTGTTGCTATTGACCACGCTACCTACGAAGAACTACACAAAGGACTTCGAGAAATATCAGTTGTTGAACCAAAGGGCGAGTTCGCTCTTGTTGAAATTCAATCTGAAGGAACCTATGAAGGCGCCCGAACATACCGTTGGGTTGCTTAACATAGCAAATAAATCTAGAAATATCCGATTTCATTAATTGAAATCAGACTTCATAGAGATATTCAAGGTATTCATCAGGAGTGAGAAGGTCTTCTTCGTCTAACTCATCAGGACGGATATTCATCAACCAACCATCACCATACGGATCTTCATTGACTAATTCAGGACTATCCTCAACTTCACCATTCAATTCCACTACGTGGCAAGAAACAGGGGCATAAACCACATGTCTACCATTTGAAGTTCTAATTGTTGCTAAAGTGTCCCCTTCCAATACTTCGTGGCCACTTGCACCAGCATCTTTAGCACCAGTGCCAACCTGATCGGATCCCTCGTCCTCATCATTAAACTCATCATACTCATCAACATTTGATTGCTGAGCAAGAACTACTCGAATCATATCTCCAAGTTCTGCCTGCAGGAAATCGCTAATTCCAATCTTGTATAAGTCACCAGTTTCATCATCAGACTCTAACTTTTGATACCAAAGGTGGTCTTTCGAATATTTTCTGTCATCTATAATCTTGAATTCAATGAAATCTTCCTCTTCTGTCATTAATACTCCTCCTTTTGCCGCGCCGACTTTCGCCTCATATTTAACGATTTGAGTTAAAATGCCAAAATCGCCACTTCACCACTTCATAGCGACCCGTTATGAACAGGGGGCTAGTAGCACAACTACAGGTGATGCGCGTGGACTTCCGAGAAAGTGAGGAACAAAGCATGATTCGAGCCATGGTGAGAGATTTTGCCGAATCAGTACTCCCTCCAACTATTGAATTAAGAGATAAGGAACAAATCCCACCCACTGCAG
>JACNFL010000164.1 GCA_014384685.1 Methanobacteriota archaeon | reverse complement strand
TGATTGTGGATTGGTGATTGAAGATAACGTCATTGACCAAGGTGCAGAATGGCGAGTATTCAGTCCTGAACAAGGTGATCAGAGGGCTCGAACTGGGGCGCCAATGACAGTAATGCTACATGATAAAGGGCTGTCAACCGATATCGATTGGCAGAATAAGGATTATTCTGGTAAGACAATTAACAGCAGATTCCGCTCTCAATTTTATCGAATGAGAAAATGGCAGAAGCGCAGCAGAGTTTCAAATGCAACCGAACGCAATTTGGCTATGGCTTTAGCTGAACTTGACCGCATGGCAAGTCGTTTAGAATTACCAAAGTCTGTTCGTGAAGCAGCCGCTGTTAATTACAAGAAAGCAGTTGAAAAGCGGCTAATTAGAGGCCGTTCAATTGAAGGCGTAGCAGCCGCAAGTTTGTATGCTGCTTGCCGCCAATGTGGTGTACCAAGAACACTTGACGAAATAGGCCAGGCAAGTAGAACTGGACGAAAAGAGATTGGTAGAACATACCGATTCATGGTTCGTGAACTTAAGATGCGGATTATGCCAACAGGTCCTGAGGATTATATCTCAAGATTCTGTTCTGGACTTGGTCTAGATGCTGAAGTCGAAGCAAAAGCATACGAACTAATCAAAGCAGCACAAGAAAAAGAATTGACAAGTGGACGTGGACCAACTGGTATAGCAGCATCTATCATCTACATCGCTAGTGTATTGTGTGGCAAGCGCCGCACACAGCGAGAAGTTGCTGAAGTTGCAGGGGTCACAGAAGTGACAATCCGTAATAGATACAAAGAACTCATTCAAAACCTCAATATTGAACTTGATATTTGAGTAACAATCCGCCGCCTATTTGATGGGTTAGACCCGTTTCGTGAGTATTATGGAGGCGCCAGCATACACCGCGCGCCGCCTTCTTTTTGGGCTTGGATTGGCATTATTAATGGCCACAGCATTTGCATTAATTGATGGCAGATTGCCACCAGCAGTTTGTGCTGAAAATGCTACTGAATGTACTGCTGGTACCGATATTTCTTGGCTTGTACCTGCATTCACAGCAGTTACATTATTTGCTGGTTTAATCATTCATCTTGGAATCACTAAAGGACTAAAATCACCGCTTCTTCATCTATTTCCGATTGAAGGATCTTCTGCCCAGCGTGAACGTATGGTTAGCGAACTCTCTGAATCACAGGATGAGGATGACCTTTCAGGCGCTTGGGCTAATCTAGAACAAGGTCTTCTAAGTTCTAAAGTTGAAGAAGAGTGACATTGGGGAACGCAAATATAGTCATCTTAGTAGCCCTCGGAATGACTAGGTGAGATGATGAGTGATGCACCCGAAGAACTGTACTATACTGAAGAGCATGAATGGTTAAGAGTTGAAGGGGATGAAGTGGTTGTTGGAATTACTGATTATGCTCAAGATTCATTGACAGATATTGTATATGTCGAACTCCCTGAAGAGGGAATGGAAGTCGGAGAAATGGACGAGTTTGCAAGCGTTGAGTCTGTCAAGAGTGTATCAGCGATTTATTCACCGCTTGCTGGAACGATTTGTGCAATCAACGAGGCGTTGGATGACGCTCCAGAATTAATCAACGAAGACCCTTATGGCGAAGGATGGATAGCTCGAATAACTATGCAAGATGCTTCCGTGTTAGAAAAGATGCTGAGCGCCTCAACCTATCTTGAACAGATTGGAGAGTGAGTTCACTTGTCGGATGCCTCATCAAGCGAGGCAGAATTTGCAATCTACGTTGACGGTTCTTGTCAAGATAATCAAAATGTAACTTCTGAAACTCCTGCTGGATGGGGTGTAGTCGTAGTTATTGGCGACAACCAAAGAGGTAATGGAACGGGTGTTGTAGAAACTGAAATCAGTGGTTTGGTAATCACGGATCCTAGTGCAGATGAATTCCTCGGTGCTGAAGTCGGTTCAAACAATACCGCCGAACTCAGTGCTATTGCTCATGCATTACGCTGGCTTCTTGTCCAAGCGGGCCAATCTAAAATAATCATCAGAGGCGATTCACAATATGCTTTGGAAATAGCGCAAAATAATTGGCGGGCAAAAGCCAACAAAGATCTTGCACAACGTGTACAATCTCTTTGGGATGAGGTGTCATCACTACGCCCACTAACAGGTGAGTGGATTCGAGCGCATCGAGGTCACCGTTGGAACGAACGTGCAGACCATCTTGCCTTTCGGGCAATGCAAGGAGAACAACCACTTCCCCTTGAATTTTGGAAACCAGGTCAAAGGTGATTATTCCTCTTCATCTTGTAATGGTCCTTCAATGACCAACCAAGCATAAGCCGCATGCAAAAACATTAGCATAGCATATAGTAGAAGAATAAGGGGTGCTGGTACCGGTACGAATACGTCATTTTCTGATAGGGTTTTTAACAGTAAAATCAGGGTAATTGCCGCCATCCCATCAACTGCAGAAACTCTGGCAATTTGTTGTGGTTTACAACGGTAAATTTTGAGATAAGGTATCAAACCATCTTTACGGAATTGCCATCGGTATTTTGCAACATAGACAAAACCAAGACCAACTAAGGCAATAACTCCGCGAGTGAAAGATGGTTCTTGCCAAGGGCCTTCAGGTGTATTCCATTCAACAAAGGATTGTGCTACACAGATGAGCCCGACAACAAGTTGCCAACGCCATTCCGGTTCCTTCGCCATAGTTATCCCACAACCTCTTTGCGCTTCAATTAAGGGGTTCAGGGATGGGTCCTTGACCGGTAATATGTGCTTTCCAAGCCTTAGCTCTCTCAGGGTTTCTTATTTCTAATACTGACCAAAATTTGTCAAGTGAATTTGCAGATTTTGTGTGAATCATATTACCAATTATTGCAAATGATTCAGTGTCAACATCTTGCATCCGCAGTAATAACTCCCTCATTCTTACTCCCGCAACTTCATCATTCTCAAGCCATAAAGGAACTAAAATATCCTGTGAATCAACTCGGTCTAATTCAAGATAGTCTCGAATACAAGTTTGTATGAAAAGACGACGAATACCTGGATCTTCATCGGTTGCAGATTTTTTTATTCGGCTTAGGAAAGCCTCGGAATCAATTGTTGCTAATTCTTTGAGAGCCGCTGTAGCTGCAGAACGTGCACCCGAATCTTCAGAATCAGCGAGTTGGTCTAGTGATGCTAAACCAACATCTAATGAAGCTCTAAGGAGATAAGGAAGTATGTCTGCAAGTGCGATACTGACGCGAGATTCTACCCTTGTTTGTAGTGCAGTTAATACCATTAATCCAGATTCTGGATTTACTTCTAACAATCTTGGCACACATGATACTAATTCAGCAGCAACGAGTTCAGGTTGGGACCTAACCATCAGTTCAAATCTATTTGGCAAAGCCATTTTTTCAACTAGAATTGGGCGCTCCAACATCAAACGCATCCATTTGACCAACAGAACCTTTCTCTCATCGTTACCTTGGTCTAGGGCATCAAGTAACCAATGGGCAGCATCAATTCCACCTGATTCTTCATCGATATTAATATCGGAAGAGTTTTGTTGATTCCAATCTAGTTGATGTGGCCCTGAAAGTGGTCGAGTAGGCCACCTTCCAGGCTGACTTGTCATAGCAATGCTCTCAAGGATGTGGTATCCACGGTTTTCGGCCAACCCGTCTCCTTGGGTACACAATCCATTGGCTAGAGCAATTCCGGTATACCAACGTGTAACGTCTGGTGCATCTCTATCAAGTGCCATCGCTAACCATCCTTCACAAACACCAAAGAGAATCTTTCTTGCCACTTCAACGAGTCTTCTAAGTAACCATTTTTCCCCTTCCTTGTCTGGATCAGAGGTTAGAGAGAGACGATGAGGAATCATTGATTCACGGCATTCATCAAGTAGGCTGTTGAATTTGGCTCGGTCAACATTGAATAATCCTTCAACTTGTTCAATTACTTGGGTAGTTGATTCAGGCTCAACTAAAGGCAATTCAGAATCAACTATTGGCGGTGGAGGTAAAGGCCAATCTAGAACAGATATTACCATCAAATCATTCAACATCTCTAGGCAACGAGTGTGAATGATATCAGCAGTTTGCTGCCTTTGCCGACTAAAATCCATTTCAATCCCATCAGAATGTTTCACGAACAATCTTGTGGATTTTGTATGGTAGCAATGCACGATTAACTGGAGTAACTTCCAACACCCTTGCATCATCTCTTCTTCGAATGTCTTGCAACAGTGGGTGACGACTTTTTTTGTGTAGGGTCAAAATAGTCGGTTTATCTACTTCAATTGCTTCTTTGACAATTTCCACAAATGCTTCAGACTCGACAGAAAATTTACCAATTTCATCGATTACAATTACTTCGTAATTGTCCATAGCATCTTGAATAGCAGGCACAGCGACATCATCAAGCGCTTGGGGATTAATTCCAAGTCCAAGAACCCGATTTCGTGAATCAATATCTTTGTGAGCGATAGTTGCAATTTCACCTGTTTGTATATTCATACAAGAATAGCCAATTCGAGATGTCCCATCCATAATAGGTATAGTTTTCATGCCACCGATGATTCTATGATCGCTAGAATCCTCTCCTCTACCCATTAGTTTTGTGGAGCGCTCACCTTCGAGCATCATTACAACTTTTTCCATTACTGCACTTTTGCCAGAACGCGGTAAACCGGTGATACCAATTTTTGGATGTAGTCCCATTTATTTGCTCACCTTTCTATGTAGCATCCGCCGATGTTCCCGCGCCACTAACCTATACGAGGGTGGTGGTACCCTTAATACCTGTTCCAGCCAATTAGATTCCGGAATACGGAGAAAAACCCCTTCTAAACGTGCCGAGATATCATCACATCTCAAAATTAGGGAGAAAATCAAACCGTTTTTCGTTAGTAGAGATTGAATGTCATGATTAACCTTCAATCAGGAAAACCAAAATCTTCAATCATTGGTTAAGAGTTCATCACCAGCAATTCCCATATCAACTAGGTCACGCCCTTTGGCAAGCCAATGCCATCCTTCTGTGACCCAGTCGTATAATTGGTCAAGCCCCTCTATACCGACTCCTGCAGCATCTGCAATGCGTTCTAAAACCAACACTTCGGCTGGATGATATTCTCCATCAGCTGCAGCAAGTAAGACAGAGTCACGCAAAGCAACTTTCAGAGTATCAACCGTTGCTCTCTCCAATGATTCTTCTAAATTGCCAGTATGGCGTAATTTTTTCCTGGTTTCTTCTCGAACTTCCGGTTTCAACAAGGCTCTACCCATGAATGCTTCCAAAGCAGCCATCTCTTCGCGGACAAGTGCACCGTCAGAGTTTGCTACAATAGTTAGAAGTTCAATATAGACCTCTTTTTGAGATGGTGAAAGCATATCAATAGCATCAGGCAGCATGCCACTCATTTTCACACCTCATTCAACATTAAGTAAGTCAAGACCATCTTGCATCCAATCAAATCCAGCCATAACCCAGTCAAGTAATCGATCAATTATTCCTTCGTCTAAATTGAGATGATTAGCAATTTGTTCCAAAGCAATTTGTTCTTTTTCGTCAATACTTCCATCAGCCGCAGTCATCAAAGCCGCATCACGTAAAGCCAACCTTCCAGACTTCTTCCCAAGTTCATCCAAACACTCTTCTAGAGTTGGTGGGTTTTTGAGATATGTGCGGATTTCCTTCCGCTGCCCAGGTGAGAGAAGTGCTGTACCAAGGCGCTGTTCAAAGACGGTCATTTCGTCGATTGTAACTTCATCATCAATCTGAATCATGTACGCGAGTAATTTCGCATAAGCAAACCGTTCTTCGCGGGGTAATTCGTGCAAGGTGTCCGGGAGCATGGACTTGGGATAAGGAGCAGGGATAACAACCCTGCGATTATTCAATAACCGACATCGGTTAGCATCAAGTGATGTCAAACTACCTCTTTGCTATGGGCTTGACATCAATTATTGAGAATATTCAAGCATCTCTTCCCATAGTTTCAGATGAATGTACAATCGGTAAACATTCAGAATCAATATCATATCTGATTGTAGAGAGGAAACAAGCTAACCAAGAAAAAAACATTCATTGTGTTGATAATGAATTAGGAGGAAAAGAGAATTTTTTCTTTAAGGGGTGGATAAATGATCATGATAAAAAATCCATATCCTTAGGTGCTAAAGGGTTCCGTTAATATTGCATTTCACATGAAGGAAAAACACTCACATCATCTCCACTTGATGTAGAGGGTTCGTTTGTTTTAGCAGCGTGGGATGAAGAGAAGTTGCTTATTCAAAATGATTTATTCTCCCTTTTTCCGGTAGTTTATTTTTCAACGCCAAATTTAGTGGTAGCATCTGATTCATTATTTGTTTTATCAAAAATTAGGAAGTCTTTGGGATTGCCCTGTACTTTGAATAAAAACGTAGTTTACTCAAGGGCATGGACGCATGGTCTTGCTTGTGCAGTAATGTCAGATGAAACAATGGTGAAAGGAATTAATTTACTTACACCCGGTTCTCATATTTCAGTAGATTTGAAACAATTAGATTCTAAACGATTTATGATGTTAAGACCATCTGCTGTGAAGACAATTCAGCGTAATGTTAAATCATTATTTACACATGGTAATCTATCTTATGAAGAAGCATTAATTGAAGGAGTTAGGCAACTACGTGGGTCAATTTCAGCAATTATGCAATTAGATAATGTCCGAGTAAAATTTGGTTTATCCGGCGGTCTTGATTCTAGATTACTTCTGGCACTTTTGTTAAAGAACCCGAAATGGATGGATAGAGTTGATATCACATCAAGCACCCATTCATCCCGTTCAAAGGATTTTGCAATTGTAACCGAGTTGGCAGAAAAATTCAACTTTGAATTCAATAATTCCAATCAATCATTTGATAGAAAGGAGGAAACAGGAATATCTCCGATACGAGTTACCAATAGTTTCGGACTTTGGGTATTGGCAAGTATGGGGTTGTTTGACATGATGTATCTATACCGTTCTTATTGGCCTAGTCCAGTGGTGATTGAAATGGGTGGGCATGGTGCTGAAATTATCAAGGGAACTTTTTCTGAAACAAAATTGACTGACATATTACATATCCGCCCCCGCCGTAGATTCAAATCAATTAGAACAGAAATAAGTACAACTCTATCTAAATTAGGAATACAACTGAAAGAAAAAGCCGCTATGCAATGGCACCATCTTTGTTTTAAATCGGCTATTCAAAATGGTCGATATGTTGACAGAACCAACCTTGCTCTCCGCCCATTCATCAATAGTTCATTGTATTCATTAGCTAGATCTGAGAATAATCTCTTTAGGCAACATCAAGAAGATGGTTCAACATTATTGCATGACATTTTAATTATATTAAATCCAGATTTAGCAGCCCAACCTTTTGAGAATTCAAAATATAACTTAACAGAGGAATACATCAACGAACGCCTAGAATCATTGAGCCAAAAATCTGTTATTGAAGAGATTGAACCTTACAAGATTCATGGTTCGATTATGGATATTACAAATGGACCAGCAGAGACATTTATGGAAATGGTATCAGATTTTGATTTTGGTGAAAAAGATCAGAAAGAAGCCACTCTTGAGTTACTCGAAAAGCAGTGGTCAAAGATTGTAGGAACAAATTTAGAACAAATATTCCAATCCGCTTATGACTTGGCTAAAACAAGATTAGAAGACCCTGGCTTTTATTCACCAAGTGCAGGAACTCCAGCGGCCAAAATTATTTCACTCTCATTATTAGATAATAATTAGAATCTAAAGTAAATGAAATCAATAGTTTCAGCAGGCCTTAGTAGGAATGCTGCAGACATTAGAACACCACAACAAATACCCCAAACCAAGAAATTTTGTTTTGATAGCCAATATTTCAAGCCACCCATTTTACCACTTATTCCATGTGTAATAATAAATATGATAACTAATGCAATTGTAAGCAATTTAATTTCGGGTAATGAATTGTATAATTCTGTTGAATTCCAATGAGCATCATATCCAACAAATGATTTGAGAGATCTTAACAACATTGTAGTATCTTCAACCCTGAATATCAACCATGTCATGAAAACAAAGTATTGTGTGATTATCCAGCTTCCGATTAGTGTAACCTTTGGTGCAGATTTGAAAAGTTTCTTTACCTTATCAATACGAATTAGGAATCGATGTGCTAGTAATAGAACACCATGCATTGCACCCCACAAAACGAAATTCCATGATGCTCCATGCCAGAGACCTCCCAACAACATCGTACCCATCAACGCTGTTATCAACACCCGGGTTCCACCACGACTCCCGCCAAGTGGAATGTATAGATAATCGCGCAACCAAGTAGAGAGGGAAATGTGCCAACACCTCCAGAAATCTTGTGGGGAAGTAGCAGCATAGGGTGTTTTAAAATTCTCAGGCAATTCTATTCCAATCAAATGACCTGAACCCAAAGCAATGTCTGTGTATGCTGAGAAGTCACAATAAATCTGTATTCCAAAACAGAGTGCGCCCCACCAAACCAATCCGATATTGTCTAAGGGAACACCATCAGCGAATATTGCATTTACATGAAGAGCGACATTGTCAGCTATGATGAGTTTCTTTGCGAGTCCATAGATGATGAGGGTTAATCCCAATCGAAATCTTTGTGGGTTTGAACTGACAGGTTTCTTTATTTGTTTTAGGAAGTGTTGAGATCGCACAATAGGTCCTGCGACAAGCTGGGGGAAGAAGGCTGCATAGCAAGCGAAGTCAAGGAATCGCTCATATGGCCCATGTTTCTCACGATATATGTCAATAGTATAGGACATCGTTTGGAATGTGTAGAATGATATTCCCACTGGTAATAGCAGTCCAAAAGAATCTATTTCGGGTGCCCCACTAAATTTGAGGCTTGCTAGATTCCAAGTTTCAATGAGGAAGTCTAGGTACTTGAAAACGGCCAATAATCCAAGATTGACAGTGAGACTTCCTACCAACCACTGTTTGCGTATCTTATGTTCGTCACTCTCGTGAATTTTCTTTCCTGCGGTCCAATCTACCAGAGTTGATGTTAGAAGTAATAATACATGCCAGCCTGATGCTAGCCAGAAAAAAATATAGCTCATTGCCAGCATTACCAATACTTGCACATCACGATTCATCCTTCCAATAAATAGTACGAGAATTACTACAACGGGTAGGAAGATCGTGTAATATTCAGGAGTGACAAAATCCATTTAGTCATCTCCAATAGAAGATAATAATTGTGATGTGCGCAGACAAAACTCTTCGCGCCCATCCCCATCAAGATGATTACGGTCATCAAAATGCTCATGTTTCCAGCCTTGAGCCCATGTATTATCTATGATGTGAACATTATTCATGTTGATGTACGGTGCAAGCGTATCGTTCAAAGGATCCCATTGCCCGGGTTCAAGATATTGGTAAATAAGTGGGTGATGGGGGAGTGTTGTTAATACAACTTGAATATCAGCATTTACTAATTCTTCAACCATATACTCCAATGCTAAATGAGATAATGTGCCATTTGATTCCGGTCTATAAAAAGCAGCTGAATTAGGCATTTCAGTCTCATTATATTGCTGCGCAACTTCTGGAGTCATTGCATCAAATCGAATAGGTGGCCATTCTGGTTCTTGAAGAAAATGTAACCATTCTGAACTCCCTACAGTTGGGACTTGGGGGTATGTACTGAAGGGATAAACTCCACTCTCATTGAGAATAACACGATTCAAAATCTCTTCAGAAGCTTCAGAAAACCAATCTCGCATAAATTCCATTCTTTCAAAATCATTTGTGGCGATCCAATCGCCAAAGTCATCTTCAAGCAGGTTAATCCATTCTCCAACATCCTCATTATTTTGCAACATGGTATCAAGTTTGTATCGAAATTCGATGTATTCCATTCTAGATTCTCCAGGATTATCCAATGACATCACCCCTACTTCTAATATGACAATTTCAGGTTTTGATTGGATGATTTTGGGGATGTGAATCATATCATTATATGGTCTTGAATTTGGAATGGCTAAATTGTAATAATTCGCATCATCAACCCCATCGTTTTCATCAAAACATGAGCCATTGAATGCTTTGAACATCATAGATGAACCCATTGCAATTATTGATGTGGCATCATCATTTTCTATTGTATCCAATGCATCGTTAGTCATTGCATAGCGCCCCATAGCGATGATAGAACCATCATACATCAATGGCTTAACTACAGATATAGAAGAATTAACCATTATTATCGCAATTACTGAACAAATAAGACTAGAAAAGAATAATTCACGCAATTCATCGTTATCGTCCACCAAGCCCACCCTATATGATGTGCTCAGAAAGAAGTTCATAGAGAATGTGGTAAAATCCAAGCATAGATGTATTTATTAGGTGGGGAAATTAGTTGTTCATGTGAATAGAAAAATGAATCTTCTCCCCCATCAATAGAACCATTAGTCATCAATCCCTCTTCTCCAGCAAGGGTTTTCATTACTTGTTGATAGGGGCGTATTGTTGTTACTTCAATCCATTTAATTGATAGATTATTATCTCCAACAGTGAAGGATTCATTTGGCCCTAGGATTAACAAATCTCCGGTAACATTGCCAGTGTGATTTGAATAATATTCATCAGGTGAAAGATAAGTTGTATTATCAACACGCCACAATACAGCACTCCACCAACCATCAGTATGTATTGTTTCTAGTTCTATTGAACCATGTCCTAACTGCCAATCAAAATCTTTCTCCCAAGTAAAATATGGTTGAACATTTGTTGTCAACATGTGTGTTGACTTATATGCATTAATTCCATCAATTATTGGGTCATTGGTATCTTTATATGTTGATGATGGCCAAATATATCGTATTGTGTTAATCTTAGTTTTCAGGCGAATAGGCTTATCTTTTCCCGCAAGAAGTATATCATCTTGATTTAGATTAGATAATGGTTGAATAATAAATTCAATTGTAGATTGAAATTGTTCTACAGAATCATTAGCGTTTTCAGATTCATCAGATAATGTTGTGAAATGAAAAATTCCTGTAGTAAGCAATAATCCTGCACACAGGATTGAGATTAATTTAGATGAACTATTGTTAGTAATTTCTTGATAATCACTAACTACACGTTTACATCCATAAGTACATAAAAGTAAGATTATTGCAATAATTGGGGTATTATATCTTGGTTCTCCCCAATCAAGAATAATCCCATTTAATATTAAAAGAGGCACCACCATTACTGTAATTGTAATTAGGTATCTTTTTTGTTGATTATACATTTGATAAATTCCTAAACTGACTCCAATAACTAGTAACAGGGTTATCTCTGATAGTATGTCATTTACAAAATTACTACTCGTGTATACATCAACAGTTGATGTGGTACTTATCACTGCAAATTGTACTTGATCTATTAGGGGATAGAATGGATGTCCATGTAAAATTAATTGTTGTATTATAAATGGTGCAGTAATTATTAACCACCCCATGAAGAATTTTTTTGCTCGACCAATTCCCCAATCCCTGAGCACCATCCATCC
The DNA here is from genome assembly GCA_014384685.1 of Methanobacteriota archaeon. Next base: position 1,765 of record JACNFL010000164.1, on the reverse strand, counting down.
ACCAATCCCAACCAAATAGATGTGTGTATATTTAGTAAGAAAAGTAATTGCAGCAATCACACCTAGTATCATTGCAAGATTTATTTTATCATCGTTTTCTTCAGATAGAAGAAATATGTGCAGGCATAAAACCCACATTCCAGCTACAGCCACATCAGTCATCACCATTTGCCCCCAGTATCTTGTAACTGGTAGTAATATGAATATAATCATACAAAGAATAGCACTTTTCATTGTACCCAATCTTTCTGCTAGATGTTGTATTTGCCACGATGATGCAATAAAAAGAATAATTGGCACCCAACGTATTGAGTAACTTTGTTTAGAGTAAAAAATTTCTAGGCTTAGAAATCCCGGCACTAATGGTGGTAGTAAACGGAAATCAGGCGGTAGCCAACTAGATTGCTCGATAAAATTTATTGCCCAATATGTGTAATGGCCAGAATCTGGCCAAGCATGAGTAAATTCCCACCATGGAATATAAGACGATAAGGAAATAATTAAAATTGGAGCAATTAACCATCGTAAATCCATCAATTCCCATCTAGTCGTTCTAATTAAATACGTAATTCCAGAGAGTAAAGCAATTGAAACAACTATTACATTCCCCCATCCACTTATTCCAATAACCCAAGTTAAATATACAAACCATCCTGATAACAATGCCATCGGAAGAGAAAGAAAAGTAAGCCATTTGGCCCCTTCATGTTTTTCAAAAAACATCTCAATCATCTTGGGTTTCAACATCACTTTCTTTTCCAGTTAGGGTACCTCTTAGGCGTGCATTGTCTGATTGAAGCGCATCAAAGATGTCGTAATTTACACCTAGTTCTTTGGCTAGTACTCGAAGTGCATTGGAATCTTTTGGCAGGCATTTACCACCAAAACCTCGGTTAAGCCCAAAGATTGGATCAAGGTGACTGGGCCCAATCGGTTGAGCCTGTTCGGCAGTGATGATATCTCGAACAGCATACCAGTCTTCACCTAACGCTTCACAGATGTCAAACATTTGATTAGCGAAGATAACTTTCATCGCGTAATATGTGTTCTTTGTGTATTTGACAAGTTCAGCTTGTGTCGGTGTGACTTGGAAGGTTTGGTCGCGCTTCAGAACACCTGCTTCACGGTGCTGTTGGAATACTCGTTCAGCAACATCAGTGTGATGTGTACCACAAACGAGAATATCCTGATTTCCAAAGTCTTCTAAATGACGCCTTTCTACTAGAAATTCAGGCGAATAAGCAATCTTTAGTTGGGTATACTTTTCGTGATAGCGTTGAGTAGTTCCTGGTACCACTGTACTCTTAATCACTGCAGTAAAACCATCTGGTAATTCATCAAGCACAGATTCTACGATTGAGAGATTGCAAGAACCATCATCAGACATGGGTGTTGGGACAGCAATATAGGCCATGTCTACATTCTCTGTGACATCAGACAAAGTTGTACCTCTAACAGGGTCATGAATGAACAGTTCATGGGCGCCAGCAAACCAATGTTCGATAGCACCGCCAAAGATGCCCGCCCCTATAATACCGACCTTCATTGTATTGAGCGAACCACTCGCTGGTTATCATTTTCACCCATACTCAAGTTTTGAAAGGTCATTGTGGCGGTTGGGTTTAATAAACCCCCCCTTTTGGGGCAAAATATGGGGCCGGGGGAGGACAGGGCTGCTGTCACAGAGGGAAAGGTCCCCCTACTTTTATCTCCAAAGAGAAAGTTTTTTAATTTTATGGAGAAATGTCACGTATTAAGTCCATTT
>JACNFL010000020.1 GCA_014384685.1 Methanobacteriota archaeon | reverse complement strand
TGCTGAAAATATTGCTTATAGGTATAGTGATGGAGTAGGTGATGGCATGTATGTCGGAAGTCTTGAATACAAATTTCACGTTAACACAGTAGAGCAAGAAATTCATGTTCAAGCAGCACCTCATTACGAAGTGTTCGCCCGCGGAGATGCAGTGCCAGGTGATCAGATTGACAGTACTGAATTAGTTGCTACAACCAATGTTACTGGACACGTATTGAATACCACTTGGAAATACGACCAAGTTGTACGAGGTTGGGACATCGCAACCGATGTTGATGGTGTGCAAAGAAATGACACTCGATTAGTGGTTCTAACAGACCTCGCTTACGGTGTTCACATGTCTGATGCAGTTGGTGAATGGATGAAAGAGCAGTTCGGAGGAATGATATCTCCTCGTGCAATTGCTGGGCATGGACCACGTGAAATGGTTTCTGACCAAGTTGATGAATTGATTATTGATGATGAAGCAGATGCACCACCAGACCATGATATTGAAGGCAACCCGCTTGAATGTGGCTTGGCTTATGTTAATTCAGATACAGATGTAGTTGAAGGCGATACTGAAGGGAGAGCTACAGGCGCGCCCACAGATAATACATCAAATGAAGATGAAAAAACGGATGATGAAAAGCGTAGAGATGCAGTGCATGAAAAGATGAAGCAGTACCATGACACCGCATGTATGCAACGTGGTGATGTCATGGATATGACAAGTGAGTCAAGGCCACAAGCAATTCGTGCAGGAGCAATACACTTCGATGACAATGGTGCGAACTTAGGTCGCGTCCGCTGGGTATCAAATGCTACAGTTGATGGTGTTGAGACCGAAGTCCTCTTCCAAATTCATGGAGCTCGTCCAGTAACTCACTCGGATGTTAATGGGGCTGAAGGTTTGTGGTCTGGCATGCGACTAGTTGGTGGATACAATTTCGTAATTGGAGAAACCGTTTACCACGACCCAGAATTTTCAACAGATGTCATTACTATTGACACCCAATCATTTAGTGATCCAATATTCTACGGAAATGGAAATTTCGGCAAATTAGTTGGCCAACTTTTCCGCCTACTGCCGTTGGCACTTGGAATAGTTGTTCTAACTGCTGTTATGGTTGGAGTTGTTTCATCCAAGAGCCGCCGTGAGCAGGCACCAGTTCCTTCTCATCAACAATATGTGCCAGCGGGTGCATGGGCAAGTGATGATGATTGGAGTAAATATCAGCCTTGAGGTGTAAAAATGACAGTAATTGAATACGCATCGTTTAGGTTAGCAGTAATCCGATTAGCCATTACCCAAGGTGGGCCAATAATAGTCTCAGAAGAAGGACAGGGTTGGAGGGAAATATTCGCATTCTCCGAACTTACTCACGACTCTATCAACTTAGATGTGCCATTAGAAGTCGTTTGATTTTCTAGAGGATATCGGTTATGGTGGTGTTCTAGTGAGTCGTTTCATTCATCAACCGGGCCCTCTCTCAAAGGTTTGACATGGGCCAAGCACCGCGCATTACAAATCGCGAGAGAGTGCTCCTTGCACTCTCAGATGCTCCTGATTTTGAAGATCAATATGAGTTGCCTAGGAGGTTTAGCCAAGTTGGTATAGCACATCGTTTGGGCATGGCTCAATCCCATGTCTCAAGGGCACTTAGTGGTCTAATACAAGAAAATTTACTCACTAATAAACGTAAACGCGTGGTCGGTGAAAGACGACGGGTAATGACATATTCTTTGAGCGACGTTGGTATAGACAAAGTTCACGACTTAATTTCAGAAATTGAACACTCAGATGTGTTGTCGATTGGTGATGAAGGTAGTTTGGTTCAAGTTGAATTAAAGGACCTTGTAAACAAGTGGTTTCGCAGGGGTGGGCAACGCTATCCTGATGCGCTATCCCTTGCTGATTTACTGCGCAATGCCGAGATACATGATGGCTTGCCAATTTTAGAATCTCCACCAGAGGCTGAAGAGGCAGATAGTGACGATGATTTATCTTCAGAAGCAATTGGATTACATCTTGAATTAGCCGAATTACGGCGTAGTCAAGGTGATTTAACCTCTGCTTTAGACCATCTATCTAGGGCAGGAGGACTCCATCGTAAGCGCGGGAACCCAGTAGGGGAAGCACGTTGCATATTGGCAGCAGCAAGTCTTGGTGCACCCGTAGACAATGCGTTAGATTTGATTACAGTCATAACTCAAATTTTGGACCCAGTTGACCGTATGGATTGTGCTTTGATGTTACATGATGTCCTACTTAGCCAATCTCCCGAATCGGTTTCACAACTTCTTGATGAGTTACCAGATGGTCACCCTGAAGTTTTGTTGAGAAGGGCTGAATTGGCTCTACGCCAAGGCGAGGAGGTTACTCTGACCGATATTCCAAAGGAATTAGCTGGTGCTTCTAGACTCCGTCAAAATCTGTGGGAGGCGAGTTATGCTCGAATTCAATGCCGAGTTGCTGCACAATCAGGTGTTGGATGGCCAATTCCATCAGAGGTGGAATCAGTCCTATCAAACATTGGTGCTGAATCTAGTCAACCCCATCCGCTTCTATATGGTGAATTAGTGTTAGCGCAACTGAGAAATCCCGTCATATCGGATGATGAAAAATCAAAATTATTACAATCGGCTTGGGAATTACAGCCACCAATGCCAACCATTGGGCACATCGGATTCCAATTATCTGCAATCCTCCCTGCTGCT
>JACNFL010000021.1 GCA_014384685.1 Methanobacteriota archaeon | reverse complement strand
CCACTTGGGAATGTCCCCAGCTTTTCCGCTACGTGTAATTTTGAATGTGACATAAGATATTATGAGAAGTATTACCATGAAAACAGCCATCATATTTGTTTCTCCACCAACAGCAGATATCATCGATTCAGTAAATGATCGAGGTTCATCCCATAATGGGTCAGATTGGGTGCCTTCTATACCTACAAAAACCTCGATGAAGTCACTTTCCCCATCATCATCCGTGACGCTAAGAGTAATGAGATGAATCTTTGACTCATCCTTTATCCATTCCCGCCTCATGATTTGTTCTCTTCCTAGTGAAACAGGTTCCCCATCTACAAACCAAACAAAGTTCAAACCACCTACATCATTTTCAGTATCTGAACTATCTGACGCGTCAATTGTCCAGAGGGGTTCGTCTGGTAATCTGATGGTTTCTTCAGTTGAAAATGTAATTCCTTCAATACTAGCTGCTGCGGTTGGCGGTAGATTATTGACAATTAAAGTTAAATTGGTACTATTTGATAATCCCGAGGTATCTGTTACTAGAACCATCACATCAAAATGTCCTGACTGGTTAGCATACCAGCTCCAACTCTTTTCAGTGCCTGCATCATGTATGAAAGGGGGATTTGTTTCCCCATCTTTCCGTACAATGAATGTGAAACGTAACCCATCCTTACCCCAAACGGGGTCGTCTGAATTGCTTGCATCAAAAATGGCTAATTGAGATTCATTGACTTCAGATGTACCACTGAGTGCAGCAATTGGTTGCTGATTATGAAGGGCTATTGCGGTACAGGAAATTGTTGAAAAATTGCCAGCATTATCCCCTGCTCTGCTAACGAATAACCACCATCCATCTTCATATTCTGAACTTTGGATTTGAAAGTTGAACACATCACTGCCTGAATAGGAAACTTCATCATTTCTCCAATTTTCAACTGTTAGGTAATCAGATAATACCCCGCGGACACAGAAATGATTTGCTTGATTAGATTGAATTGCAGCCCACTCAAGGGTTGGCTGATATCCAATTTCACTTACTGCCACCCCGCTAATATTTAGGTCGCCCCTCCAATTTATTCCCGTTTCAGGTGATGTTATCATCAAGTTAGGTGGCAACCCATTTGTGTCAGGGTTGATGAATAAAAGGAGGTACACTTGCGACACTTGTTGTTCAATATCAATTACTACCGCAGTAAGTCTACAAGAGCAGGGGGGAAAACTGCTAACGTTTATTTCAATCGAAAACGACCATGAATTTGTTGTCGGGTCCTGCCAAGAAAAATTCTCTTCTAATGTGTTAATCGCTGAACCTTGGTAAATAATTTCACCGGCATCTTCTAACTGCCAATATAATTCTGAAGGAAAAGCATCATCCCAAATTGTTCCACTGATTGAAAAATTATCAACGAATGTCTCACCATTGTTACTCTGGAGAATCAATGTTGGTTGCTGATTACTAATGGTGTAGTTAGGAATATGCATGGGTTGATTTGGTTTATCATGATCGATTACTGCAAGTGATGAAGACATCAACATAATTGATATCAACGCAAGTGCTACATGCCAACATTTTCCCTCCATCAAATTGAGTTGCATTGACTTATGCTATCAAGTGTGACACAAATTGTTCATGATTTGTGCGGTTGCAAAAGTCAAGAGTTTCACCCATGGGTGAAAATTCTCGTTAAGCCCATTGATCACACTGTTGTCCTTGACCAGGGAAGCTGTTACCTTCTCTTGGATTAGTGTGCCACTTGTGCTCACAATCATTGAAGAAACCGTCTCCATCAACATCCATTTTAGCATCAGCCCCATCAAATGGGTCGAAGCGGAAGTAATACTCCCAGCCATCAAACATGCTATCCCCATCGCTGTCCATGTGGTACACCTCTGGTCCATCTTCTAATCCATCACCATCAGTATCATTCAAGACTGGATTTGTTCCATTCAGCATTTCTTCGTAGTTTGTGTAATTCTCCAAGTCGTTGTAGAATTTTGCTCCTTCAGGGTCATCAGGGTCAATGTGGCATAGTGCGGAAGTAGGGTCGTTCCATCCGGGACAGAATCTATTCAGTTCAGCCGTACGATTCAGGCCATCATGGTCAAAGTCTTCGTCACCGTCCATAACCCCATCTAAATCACTGTCTTCAAGTGCAGGGTCCATTGGTCCTCTTGCCCCTAGGTTTTGCAATGTAGTATTGTCAACTAATCCTTGGGAGATAGCCTGTGCACTGTATTTTACTTCCCATCCATCAGGCAATTTATCACCATCAGTATCATCATTCACTGGGTTTGTATTCCAGCGGTTTGGCCCTTCCATTTCATTGGGTAGAGAATCATTGTCAATGTCATAATCAGCATCTGGTAGAGAGCCAAGTGCTGGGTCAAGTGCCCAACGGCCACTAGATTCAGGAATGGCGAAGTTAGTCAAATTCATGTCCCACAAGAAATATTTTGGATCGGGTTCACCATCGTTATTCTCATCTCCTCCAGACGCGAATCCTTGAATCCAATTATTCCACAACCAACCACCTGGGCCACGTGTGCATCCTACATCTGTACAACCCGGTGGCTGGAAATTAGTTGTTGTAACCCATAGGCTGTGGGAGTTGGTATTGTCCACGATTGACTGTACTTGCTGTTCCCGTCCATCAAGCCTGCCATCTTGCTGCTTCTCGTTTCCACGTAGCACTATGGCTGCCAGCGACAGGCTGTG
>JACNFL010000096.1 GCA_014384685.1 Methanobacteriota archaeon | reverse complement strand
TGATTTCCAAAATCAAGAAGGGTTAAAATTTCTTTAAATTCGGTTTGAATTTTTGTTTTGATCGAAGAAGATTGCCCTAAGTGGTCCAGGACAATATCAACTGGGCCCTTTCCAATGCTAGTGACAATTGCCTCATTGACAATATCATCAACAGCATATTCAGCCTCAGGATACATTACCATTTCACGATACCGAGTGATTAACTCAGCCTCATTTTTAACGGCACCCTCAATATCAAGATAGGTGCCATACGCTCCCGCGAGTGGGGAGATTTGTAAGGCACCCTCTAGGTTTTCTTTTTCAGCGAATGATTGAATTTTGGCGGGATTTTCTTCATCTTCCCGACCAATAGTAAAACCGAATAGTTTAACAGCCATAGTCTAGAATCCTATATTTACGAAGTAAAGGTAAGTGGTGTGGATAGACATGTTTCTACCCACACCTCAACCCTATTTATATATTCACTTAGGACGTAATTCCGGGAGTCTGCCAGAAATCATACTGCCATGTACATGTAAATTCTTCAAGTGCATCATTTGTTTCCCAAGCCAGATCAATTGGGGCAAGAACCGAAGGCCACATGTTTACAATAGTTACTCTCTTAATCTCTTCGCCAGCCTTTCCATAATGAATAACATCTGCTGTGGAATGATAGTTAATTGGATTACCTCCTGCTTCACGAATATTCCCTGAATGAGAATTTATAGAATTCATCCAAGTCTGAATTGCGTTGTATACAGAAAAATCCTCATCATTAATAACTGTCGTAGTCCACTCTGGGAAGGTTCGATTGCCTGCAAGTTTGATTGTTCTACCAAAATATGGCATTTCAACCATCCCAAGATCCGAACCAGGCATCTGGGCCCCCTTACAGGTAAAGGTCATCTTGGTCCCGGCCGCTCCTGGATTGGCAACTGAGGGGAATGGCATCACCACTTCAAACAGATTGGGGCGAGCCCCTCCGCCTGTCAATTGCGCCCTAATATCGTTTACGTTAAAAGGCATTTAAGTCTCTCCTTGTTTAATCTTTCTTTCTAAAGACTATTTATACTAGAACTTCCCAACAACCTCTTCAAAGTCAACACCCGTGCGGACTGCAACGAAGTTTAATTGAATGAAGTTAATTGAGCGAGCAGGCTTGATGTAAATATCACCAATAAACTCGTTTCGATCAATAACTTCGCCTGTGTTGTTCGATTCGTCACAGACAACCTTGAAATCAAAGATGCCCCTTCGCCCTTGCACATCGCGGAGGAAAGGTTCTACCATATTCACGAATTGTGAACGAGTAAATTCATCATTGAACTCAAAGAGTGTGAACTTGGCTGCTGTTGCAATGGCCTTTTCTAGTACAATAAAGAGTCTTCGTACATTAATTCGGTCAAATGCGCTAGGTTTAGCCTGGAGCGTCTTATCACCGAACAGGACAGTACCTTGCCCAGGAATAGTAACAACAGGATTGATACCATTTTTGTAAAGCTCATCGCGGTGAGCCTTCTGAGGATTCCATGCGAGTCGGACAACATTCTTGATGTGCCCACGATTGAATCCCGCTGGTGACCACCATGGGTCGCGAGATTCATCTGTTCGGACACAAAGCCCTTCAATGTCACCATTCAGAGGCACCCAGCGATACTTGTCGTTGAACTTATCATACTGATACTTCCAACCACTATCCATGAAGCCATATGAACTACTCAGGCTGTTAATACCATCAGCGCCTGGATTATTTAGGCGATAATCCTTGACAGCGGTTGTCTTTGTCGAAAGTGTATCCGAAGCATTAGTAACATCAGTCTTGCGTGGCGAAATGAATGCAACACAATCTTTGCGGGCTTCGGCAATAGATTCAACGATGTACTTGGAAACAACGCCGTCATGAGGACCACCAAGAATCATAGAAATGTCTATCTCTTCTGGATCTGAAAACATATCATATCCAAGTTGGAATGCTGCTGGTGTATCTGCATATCCATTGGAACCGCTATGTAGTGTTATGCTATCTGGCATCCAAAGATGCTGATCATCAGGCGAGACCGCGCCTCGTGAGTCTGCGCCTTCGATAAACTCAAAAGATTCGACAGTATCTCCTATGACGCCAGCGACATATGCAGTATTTCCCCATTCGCGAGAAACTACACCAGCAGATTCGGTCGTAGCATCGGCTAGTGTTGATGTGGGTGGGTTGCACCATCGAATATACTTGGAGTTTTGATTAATAACTTCTCCATAATAATTGGAGCTTCCGTCCTCATTCTTTGCATCCCGAGCCTTTGATACATTAGGATAAGTTTCAAGAACTTGCCCTTTAGTGCCCGAAATCAAACCAGTTGCATCAGAGACAGCAATGTGAATTTCGTCATTGGCCGAGCCCCGTGCTGCTGAATATACCGAGGTGCCCGGAGCTTGGTCAAAGTTACCATAGAACTCCCACTTTCGGTCGATTCCGACATTGATTGCGGTCGACGGAACGGCTTTATTCAATTTTGCTGAAACATTATTTTTTACATTATCAGGACCAGTTCCCTCGGGGAATGAAACAATCTTAAAAGTTCCTGATGGTGGTGAGTAGGTTGTGCTGGGCGGGGAATCACCGGTGTTTTTAACAACAGCTAGTGTTTCACCAATATCAGCATCAGAAGCAGCTCTAAACGAAATAACATCACCAATATGGAAGTTAGTATTACCATGAAGTTGAATAGTAGTTGAA
>JACNFL010000236.1 GCA_014384685.1 Methanobacteriota archaeon | reverse complement strand
ACCTGCAAAGAGTTGAGAGGCGTCGGCTGGTTGAGATTCTGATAGCAAACTAATCAATTCAGTATTTGCTCCACTCAATGCTTGTTGCGACGTTGAAGAGTCGGTATACACCTGCTCAAAAGCTGTTCCTAGAGGCCCATACACTAGAGCCATCCCTCGTGTTGTGGGTGCAGGTGTACCAACCTGTGCCTGGGCTAAAAACCCGGAAATCACGTCATTTTCAGTAATTTGTGGGTCTGTGTATAACTCAATTGAAGTCGGCATTGTGTAAGTATCAAGAGCGAAGTCACGTTGAACAGATGGCGAAGATAACCACAATGCTAGATCAGTTGAAGCGACTTTCTGAGCACTCTGTTTTGTCACAGACCATCCTTTGTAAGTAACCAGTGGTGAACTTCGTAATCCACTTTGCTCAACGATTGGTAATAGTGACTGACCTACATCGAGGCGGCTAGATTCGTACGTTGCCCAATTCCAAGGTCCATCAACAATCATCGCTGCCTTGGATGTAATAAATTGAGATTTCATTGATTCAATTTGCGTACCTGTTGCAACCACGCCGTGTTCCTTTTCCAAAGCGAATAACCAATCAACAGCTTCAGCAGAACCATTAGAATCTAATGTTGGATTACCGTTTTCATCAAACAGGTGGCCGCCAAATCCTTCTTGGAACGGGAACCACCAGTAAGCCACCTTAACTGGTAATGCAAGCCCCTGAACATCACCGTTAGTTAGGTTTTCAGCGGCTGAAAGCAGATCATCATTAGTCCAATTATCATTTGGATAGTCCATTCCTTGAGCATCAAAAATTGCTTTATTATACACTAATGAGAGACAATCTTGGCTAGCAGGAATACCTAGTAGAGATTCTCCGTAGTACATGCCAGACACTGCGCGTTGGTCGAATTGACTACGTTGATTTGGAGTTAGGTGTGGTCTCAAATCTTCCAATAGTGGGTAACCGTCCACTCTCACCTCTCCTATCTTTCCAAGTTGGTCACTAGAAAGACGTACTAGGTCGGGGGCTTCGCCACCTTGTGCTGCAGTCATGAAAAGTTGGTCAGCATTACCATATGGCACCATTGTTGATTCCACAGTGATGTGTGGATTTGCCTGCTCAAAACCTGCAATGGCATCCAAATATGTCTCTTCTTCTTTACTTTCGGAAGCAAAGGTGTACCAAACAGAGAGTGTAACCTCAGCCTCGCTTCTAGCGTTTGTTTGGAAGTAATTATTCAATTCTAAATCATCATTGCTAGAATCAGATGATTGGTTGAGGCTATTATTTGCAATCGCCGCTAAACTTGCGATTAGCAGAAGAGCGGCGAGAATCAGGGTAAGTCGGCCTTTGCTTGCCACAATGAGGCCATCCACACCGCTACCCTATTGGAATTGCTGATTATTTCCCGTTTTCATTCCATATCGCCCCATAGGGGCGAAAATCCAGAATCACTCTATTATCGCCTCATGTTATTAATTATTAATTAAACACGATAAACGAGGTACTTCTCTATGATTAATTAAAAAAATATTGATTTTATTTTAGGTATTAAGTAGCACTAGAATCTAGTGCCGTTGCTACTGATTACTATCTTAGGTGCTCGCGCCGGGATTCGAACCCGGGTAGACAGGATGAAAACCTGCAATGATGGGCCGGACTACACCACGCGAGCCACAGCCTCGGGGCGAGGGTTAGGTGTAAAACCAAATCGGTTGTTCACTCATCTTCATCACCCTCTGAGAGGCCATCCCACCAAAGCCATGCAGGATAGAGAAGAAGTGCGCCCAAAAGCGAGGCAACAATGAATTGCCATCCTGTAAGGAAATCAATGAACTGCTCTCCATAGAAACCTATCACCAAGACTTCCAAACCGAAGCGCATTGAGCGCCCGATGAACCCAGCAAGGATGAATGTACTTCGCTCCATTTTACCTATACCTGCACACCATCCAAGAACTTTGTACGGAATAGGTGTAAAAGCGGCAATAAATATCCCAAAACCACCATATCTTTTGACTAGTGTGTTGAACTTACGAACAGCCTTCTCAGACGCGAACCGTTCAAGCAATGGCTGACCCCATTTATCTCCCATCCACCATGCTACTAAAGAGCCAAGTACACTAGCAATTGTGACTACCAAGAAAATTGACACCAACCGTATTGGATCGGATGTACTAGCTGCCATTGGAATAACAAGTGCATCCGGCGGAATTGGTTGGATAAAGGCCTCAGTGAATGACATCAATCCTAGACCTACTAGGCCAATTGAACCAAACCAAAGAGTCACCTGCTCCGCTAGTCCTGAAAAACCACTCATGTTTCTTCGCTACCCACTCCATGCATCAATCTTCGCCTTTGAGGTGAGACCGGCACGCTCATTGAGTGGTAGTCTAACCAGTAACCATGCGTGTTTTGGACACTGCGGCCTTACTTCACTGGCCATTACCCCAATTATCAGGGTGTGTAGTGTTCAGTCAGAGAGAGGAACTTGCGAACCTATCTACTGACAGAGATATGTTGTTGGATGGGGCTGATTTGCAGTGGTCCACTCCATCTGTAAACTCACTTGAAAGAGCTTCTAAAGTGGCAACTGATAGTGGAGATTTGGCTGGTTTATCACCAGTTGATTTAGAGATTTTAGCACTCGCTTTAGAATTAGAAGCAACTCTTGTGACAGACGATTATCGTCTACAAAATTGTTGTTTAGTTGCTGGACTAGAGCATCA
>JACNFL010000022.1 GCA_014384685.1 Methanobacteriota archaeon | reverse complement strand
CGACGCCCCCCTCGCCACGGTCGTCGTCTCTACGAAAGAAGCCGGTCAAGGGGACTAAAGGCTTAGGCGAAGCCAAGGAAAATTTGACGGCAGTAGAGGATGGGGATTGTCCCCGTTGCGGTGGTGGAAGTAGTAGTTCATCTATTCCAGGATACCTATCTTGTGACCGGTGCCAATATGAATGGTCAGATCCTAATAGTGATTCTCAAGGCAAAAAAAGGCATCATGAATCGGTGCAAACAGAATCTAAATTAATTGAGCAATTTAAACAAGAAATGGAATCTGGTACAGGACTATCTAGAGTTCTAGGTATTGATGAAAATTTGACTACAGAGCAAGAGCAAGGGTTAACACGCTTGCAAGATAAATGGATAGAAGGTATGCAGGGTCATTTCAATGTCGCAGAGGAAGAAAGGAAACCTTTGATGATTAGTTTTGATGAAGATGATAACATTCTACAAACAGAGGTTGGTAAATTAACTCTGATGAGTAACGATTTTGATGGTGGGGAGGAAGTTAGAATTGAATATCCAGGGTTGGGTACAGAATTTTATTTGTTAAATGAAGATTCTAATACCGGTTGGAGGCGCGGGAGAACAGTTGCTGACACTGCTCGTAACATCGCTTCTGTCATCAATAAATCCAGCAATTTTGTTTTCGCTAATAATCATGAAAATGTAGTTTCATTTGAATTAAGGGACAACAAACTAAATCCATCTGCATTGGTCCTTTATATCGACGATCCTGGTGGCAAAGACATAATCGCTGAAAAGGATGGGGTCGTACTTGACCCCACAGCTGTCGGCATAGAATCAGATTACCAAACAGCGGTAGAATTAGTGCTTTCAGATGGTGTGATAACACCAAGCGAAGATCAACTACTGTGGGCAATGAGGCAGCACTTAGGCATCACAGAAGAGAGGCATATTGAAATTGTAATTACATTATTTGGTGAGGATGTAACCAAAGAATGCACTGGTTGTGGAAATGGTGCCCCCCTGTACACTCAACACAATGCTTGGTATTGTGATGGCTGTGAAATGTGGCTATAAATCAAGAGACTTTGTAAACAATTGTTAGGGATTATTGATATACCGTCCCCTTCGGAGCGTGGACTACGGTGAATACAATGGCGAACGAGACTCTTTACATCGGTGTAGACCTAGGTACCTTTAGGTCAGTCATGGTTTCAAATGATAAACACGAAGAACAAGTGTTAACAGTTATCGGCACTCCAAAGGATTCGATTGCCAAAAACTTCCTTCGTAGAGATGTTTTATTCGGCGAAGAAGCTCTGAAAAACAGACTCGCGTTGAACCTATACCGACCTCTAGAACATGGAGTAATTAAAGACACACCTGAAGATAAGAAATTCATTGCTCACTTCATTAACCACATGATGAATTTAGCTGACCCTGAGGAGTATGATAGAGTAGTTGCTGTAATCGGTGCTCCTGCTGAGGCAAGTCACGTTGACAAAACCTCAATTTTTGATGCTGCTGCTGGAACTGTCAACGCTTGCATGATTATTTCCGAACCTTTCGCAGTTGTTTATACTCTAGATATGCTTGACCATACATTGGTTGTAGATATAGGTGCAGGAACAACTGATATTTGTCGGGTTTACGGCACGATACCAAGGCCAGAAGACCAATTGCACGTCAATCAAGCAGGAGATGCAATTGATGCTGCTCTGATAGAAGCCATTCAACGCAAATACGTTGGCGCTCAAATCACCAAGGATATGGCAAGACGTTGGAAGGAACAATTTTCATTCACAAATACTTCACCGCCAAAGGATCCAGTTGTGGTTGACTTCTCGATTGATGGGAAAGCAATGTCGCTTGATATCACAGATTGTTTATCAGCCGCATGTGAATCAATTATCAATCCAATTGTTGATAATTTGAAGGCTTTAATTGCAGATTCAAATCCAGAATATCATGATGGCTTCCGACAAAACATCATCCTAGCAGGTGGGGGTTCTGGAATCAGAGGCCTAGGAGCCTCAATTGAAGAGAGACTAGCAGATCTAGGTGGAACCACTGTACACATTGTCGAAGACCCTGTCAGATTAGGAGCGATGGGTGCACTAAGGCTAGCGCTAGAAGTACCAGAAGAATATTGGAAAAACCTAACCCTTTCAGAATAGTTAGGTATCATTCCTCTTCGCTTGAGAACTTAGCAACGATTTCATCTGAAACTAGTTTTTCTTGGCAATTTGGGCAAAGATCAGACCCACTCAATTCTAAGGGTTTTACTGCTAGAATAGACAAACAATGTGGGCAAGAAGCCATCATTTCGTTAGTTTCTAGATTAGATGAAGCAAGAATATTGGTCGATTGACCGATATACCAGGCCATAAACATAGGATTTGAAAATGTTGTAAATCTCTTTACCATTCCAACTATTATGAAAATCAACATTATTGCCATTATTGCTGACATTATGCTTCCTTGAAGTCCTGAAATCAGGTCTAAGACTGTTATCAATGAGCATATTAGAATTAAGAAAATCCAATGCATAATAGCCAATCTATAAGCCCAGATTTTTCTCCTTGAAAAGCCAAAATATATTGCCAATCCTGCTGATAAAGTAAGTATTGAAGCGAAAGTACCAATTTGTAATAATGTTCCTTCTAAACTCAATGAGAAGGTCAGTAACAAAAAGTAAATCAAGAGAGTTAACCAAAGGAGAGTGCTAGACATACTACGATGAACACGCTCAATCGCAGCGAGGTCCCGTTCCATAACCCTGC
>JACNFL010000247.1 GCA_014384685.1 Methanobacteriota archaeon | reverse complement strand
CAAATCATGAATGAAACAAATGCAATCTCGTGTATCCCCGCACATTCGTCAGTGACTTCTAATGAGTCCATACTGCTGCCAACGAATGATTCATGTGTGAACTGAAGGATTGTAGCAGGCCCATCCGTTGTGACATAGGAAACGCTCTCTGCACCAAATATCAGCGAGTGAGTATGATACCATGCCCAAGTTAGCAATTCTTGGTAAATCGCGAAACTATCATTGGGATAAGTTATCCACCGATAGAACAATTCAGCCACAACTAATAGTCCAACAACAATTCCAATTATTTTCAATCTCTCAGCGATTTCTGACCATGAGACATCATCCTCTGGCCGTTCCATGTATGCTTGATGAGCCACCTCCCTATCAAAACAATGTCTCTAAATGGGTTGAAAAGAGGCAGTACGCTCGAAGTAACCGAGGACGCATTGATGCTCACACTAAATTTGCTTGGATATCATTGCCCCGTGCCAGTTCATGAGACGAGGAAGGCCTTGGTCGGAATGGAAAAAGGCACGACTCTTGAGGTAATTGCTGATGATGCTGAGACAAAGCATGATATCCCATTGTTACTAGACAGGATTGGGGCCAGATTGCTATCTCTCGTAGAAGATGCTGGCGAAATTAGATTCGTTATTGAGAAGCAGTGAGTTGATAATATGAATTCAAACAACGAGGTTTCAATTCATGAAGCTGATGATATTCCTGCTGATGCTAGTTTACCAACTGAATTTGGTAATTTTAGAATCCGTGTTTTTCATGAAGAATCAACTAATTTAGATCATGTTGCATTAACTCTTGGAGACATGATTGGACCAGACCCTGTGCTTGTTCGCATTCATTCTGAATGTTTGACAGGTGATGCATTTGGGAGCCTAAGATGCGATTGTGGTCCACAATTAAAATCAGCAATGGAGATGATACATCAAGCAGGTTGGGGATGTGTTGTATATTTGCGTCAAGAAGGTCGAGGAATTGGACTACGTGAGAAAATAAAAGCCTACCATCTTCAAGATGAAGGCGTAGATACTTTAGATGCAAATATTTTGCTTGGCCATCCTGCTGATGCGCGGGATTATAGAATTGCGGCTGAAATCCTAAAGGCATTAAATATCCCTGAAGTTAGCCTTTTGACAAACAATCCCGACAAAGTTCAGCAGATGAATAATCTAGGTATTGAAGTCGTTGAACAAATACCTCTAGTTGTCGGTGTTGGAGTGGATAATATTGATTATATTTCAACTAAAGTAAAGAGGATGGGCCATCCGATAGACCTTGATTCAATAAACGACAAAAAGTGAAGGGTATTTCCACATTCTAAATGATGTTCACCACTGCTAAACAAGTTAGTATTTGGCTAGATTTATTGTTAATTATTGAGAGTGAGGGCCGCGACCGGGAATTGAACCCGGGCTGGCAGGACCACAACCTACCGTCCTAACCCCTAGACCACCGCAGCCAATAGGTGTCCTGCCCACATACCCCCCCCTAATCAACCGTTCTACCGTGTCATGAAAGCGAGGGGTTGAAGGCTGTCCCCTACACGCACAGTACATGGAACAACGGACAAATGGTGGTATAGCCGCTTTACTGGTTCTCTTGATGATAGTGAGTATACCTATTCCTGTGGCTGGTGATGTAGTAATACGTTCAGAAGTCGTTGACCTTTTTCCGTCTGGAACTTTTGATAATTCTAGTGAGTGGGACCTTACTACACAATATGGTTTTACTCCTGGTGTTCAAGCCCACTGGACTGAGGCGATGATCACCGATAGTCATCTTTCATTTACTCACGAACGACCTCAAAATATTGCTGAAGATACAAGTTGGGCATTATATTCTCCAACTAGCAGTAATCTTTCTCTGGGTGTTCCCGATGGGGGGTATAGTTGGAGCAAGGGTCCTGAAATTGAACTGACAAATTTTGATATGACAGGGCTGTCAAATGACCCTTTGCTGAATGCAACATTGATGGTTGCCTTCGCGATACCTGATACGCTACAGGATGATCAAGTTCGAATTGAAATTGAGTGGGATGGTAACATAGAATTGTTAACGAATTTTGCTCACACGCCTTCGGCGATTGATAATATGCAAGGTAATCCGTTAGAATTATCTCTTGATGGAATCACAAACTGGACTTGGAACCAGTTAGAGAATTTGCTTGTTACCGTTGATTATGTTTCAGTTGGTGGTGTTGATGATAGCGAAGTAAGAGTTGATGCAGTTGGAATCAAGGTTTTGCATCAGACTCAATGGTCGGGTCTTGATTCTGGAAAAGCAGTTTATTCTGAACTACTAACAATGTCACCGTTTGAAGATATTGATTTGTCATCCGGTAGTCAAAATAATCTCATCACTTCTAGTTGTGGACTTGAGGTTGTTACTGGTGGTAACCCCGGTGGTTGGGTTACACCTGCAATACAGTTGCCCCATGACCAGACATGGGGGCGAATCCATTTGTTTGGAAATGCGAGTGTTTCAATTGAAATACAGAGCAGTGCTGATGGTATTAGTTGGGGTTCAGGTGTTGGAATTACAGATGGTTCTCTAATATCAGCAGGTAACTATCTTCGTGCCGACATAGTCATTTTTGATGGCTGTATTTCTGGTTTAAGAATTGATTTCAACGACCCTACAATCTCAATTAACGGTGAAGTTACTGGAATGACTGATGGTTTACAGGCCGAGTATAGTTACCTAAGTTTCGCAGTTGGAACTAATTTAATTTCCACCCAACCAATGACAGTTGGTTCATTCTCCCTTTCCTTCCCTG
>JACNFL010000023.1 GCA_014384685.1 Methanobacteriota archaeon | reverse complement strand
TAGTATCTCTTGCCAATCGTTCATTGCCTTCCGTCTCCCACGCCGATTGATGAATACTCCCAATCCGATTAGAAGGCCAAATATTGCAATAATATTCTGAATTGAAAGGGGTGTTGCAACTTTGGCGGCTAGTGTTGATTCTGTCGCAACAAGATTTGCTTCTAGATTAACCACCTGACGATTACCCGCTGCATCTTCAATGATCAATTCAGCACTCCACAATCCCGGAGCCGCATCTTTTCCGACACCGAGAAGAATTGATGAGTCTTCTGGAATCCCACCCATTACGGAAGTTACGAAAGAGCGTTCGTGCTCAAACGAGAGTGACCAAAATGTGATATCCGGGTCTAGGAAATCCGCTCTGACCGACAAATCACAGATAGGTATAGGGTCCATTGAAGAAATTGTGGGAACTGGTTGAGTATGGCAGTCTGACTCAACCCAACTCAAAGTTGCACGAGGTGCTTGTTTGTCAGATTTTAATTCAACCGCAGTGGTTGCTGTATTCCCCGCATCGTCAGTACTGCTAACAGTTAGAACCATTTCACCTTCATATTCTGGGAATTCTAATTTGTAAGAATACGTGCCATCACCTGCACAAGACAAGGTACTAGAATAGATGTCAGATAATTCAACAATGAGAGATAAATTTGATTCGCATTCACCCTCAACAACGATAGCACCCAATGCAGTAGAATGTCCATCGGGTGGGGAATCTATAGTCAATAAGGGTGGGCGTGTATCTAGAGTAACATCTAGTTCAAAAACGAACATCCTATCAAGCGCTTCCATTTCTAATTCAAATTGATTTAATCCTTCATTCAGATTAACCCAAACCGAAAAGTTGCCTGATGAAAGTTCGGAACCATTCTGAATATTCCATCCTTGGGCCTCCCACTGTTTCAATGCCCAACCTTGTTCATCTCCAATGTGCAAATCCATCAAGATTTTGGGGGTATTGATAATTTGGTGATTCCAACTTGCTGAAACACTCGGCTCATATGCATCAGGGTCAAGGTATACATCAATACATTCAGTACCTAAATTCTTATCAGGACCTAATGTAATATCCAACGCTAGCAGACAGATTTGATGCCATCCACTCGAATCAAGAATAATCTCCGCAGAAAATGATGAAGGTCCCGCGACAAATTCTTCAATCAACAATCCATCAAAGACTAAAGATTGTTCTGCAGGTTCTGAAACGTCCCATTCTAATGACAAATGATGATTATCAAGTGTCTGATTATGAGATGGCGTATTAATAGAAATCACAGGCGCAGACCTATCTAAACTCAACATCTGAGAATGAGTGCCCCAGTTCCCCGCCCAATCTTCACTGACGATTTGTAATTCCCAATCGCCGTCAGATAAATTTGTGTGGTCAAGTACCACTGAAATATCTAGCAAGTACTCACTCTGCCCACCCATGTAAAGTGGAGCATCAATTTCAACAGACAACTCCTCATCCCCCCATGGAGGTGTAGAAAACTCGTTACAGCCCGTAGCCCCAATTATACCGGTCTCGTTCAGTAGATTCACACACACATTCTTCGTGTCAAAAAATACTGATAAATTGAAAGTTAGTGGGCCATTTATTGCATTCAAGGCATCAGGTGAAGTAAAAGCGGGAAGAATCCATTCCCCATCTGAGTTTATTCCCCTGTAATAATCAACCAATAACTGTGGATATTGAGGATTGATGTTTTGGGCTCCCCACGAGTCATAAACCATACCAAATTGCATCTCATTCCAATTTCCTGCTTGGTCAAGCGCTACAATTTCGAATTCATTCAAAGCAGTCCAATTCCAAGTTGTCACATCAGTTGGGTCTCCATCCCGAACTGACCACCAAGTTGGATGGAGGGTGATATTTAGGTCAACAGTCCCATTTTCACTTACAATCAATTCACTCCCATTGAGCCAAATCTGAACTCCCGGTTCAGTTACAAGTGTCAAGTCTGGCTGTGAGATATTGTTCAAGAATTTGTAGCCATTTACAACTAGCGATGGCCCAATATTATCGTGTTGAACCATGATTGAAGTGCTATTCACACGGTTAGCGGTATCTGTGACATTCGCCGAAAACGTTCGCCATACATTTGACTCAGGCAGAGAGAAATTCACCCATGCCTCGCGTAGAGTCAAGTCCGATATCAATGGAGAATTGAGTTGGTCGCCAAACTGTGTAAAGGACCAAGAGGAAGTAACTAATAACTCATCAACAGAGATACCATCGTCAGCCATTCTCATAGTCAAATTGTGCCTCCCTGGTTCAGTTATAGTGAATTCAAGGTGTGTTGATTGTGCACCATCCCAAGCACTGTTCACCCATTCCCAGGAATTGTTCATTGTGGAGAGAACTTTGCCGGTTGAATGGATAGGAGTACCATCTAATTCGAATACAACTCCACTTCCATTTCCATTCAGGTCCGACATTCGCACCCAGAGATAATATGTGCCATTTGATAAATTTGCTATAGAGTAGGTTGCTCCCCCACTACTAGTTGGCGTAGCCATGACCCATCCGGAGTTAGTATCGCTCGTCAAAAATTGCTGGCCACTTGCATTGATTTCCGTTTGAATCACCCATTCCGGTGAATTTGCAGTCGTACCTATGGACCATCGTGAAGGGAGTTCCGCCTCAATCCCCAATACTTGAGTAGAGAATTGATAATGTGAGCCTACGCTCTCATTCACTGCGCTACCTGAATTCCATTGCCCCCACGATTCGGTATAATCTGACCATAATCCATCACGGTCCGAAAGGCCTTCGACTGAATACAT
>JACNFL010000224.1 GCA_014384685.1 Methanobacteriota archaeon | reverse complement strand
GACGCATGACGACCCGGCCGGTGCGATCGATTTCGAGCCGAAGAAGGCCGCCGTGATGAGAGTCATCACTGCGGCATCAAGTTGTAAACTACCATCAGATCTTATTCGGCCACCGGTTCCAGCATTCAATGCTGGGTCATCTTCCATTATTACTACAGATGCTAAAGCAGCATCCAACGCCGTACCTCCGGATTGTAGTATCCCCCAACCTGCTTCAACAGCAGCATCAACACCAGGCTGATCTTTAGCACTGTGCCCAGCGCCTCCATGACAGACAATAGCCGGACTAGAGAATGTACCAACGTTATCCTTCATACATTTACCTCAGCAGCAGCTAATATTTCATCTTCGGCTCTGTAAGCATTTGAAAAACGGAACACAATCCAAGCAATAAGGCTGAATAATCCACATAATAAAAATGAAGTATGAAAATCAAAAAATCCCGTTTTACTTACTGTAGCATCCCAAACTAAACCACCAATTATCACTCCAGCAAATGAGGAAAGGGCCCGAAGTGATTCGCTCACACCCATTATCATTCCACGCTCCTTTGCCCCGGAGGCATGAGTCAATAATGTCATGTTTGAAGGAGTAACAAGGCTATTGCCAAATGCAACTAAAGCCATCACGGGCAATAGTCCGAGCAAACCCAAATGTGGTGGTACAAAAGGAATTGTTGCCAAACCTAAACCACAAATTAGGAATCCGTAGGACATCAGTGATGAAGAGCCAAATCTATCTGATAATGGACCAATTAAACGGCCCTGAGTAATTATTCCGACAATACCAACGAATGTGAAAATCCAACCATTGTCCTGCTCTGAAAACCCAAACCCTCCATCTGTTACTGCCATCATTGTGAAAAGAATGAGTACTACATGCATGATGGTGAAACCAATCCAAAAGAAGAGCATTGACCATAGAATAGGGGAAACAACCGGCCTCTTGTACATTTTACCAATGTTTGTAATATTGGTTTTCAACGTTTGAACCGGTGGCCTTTTCTCAACCATTTTGCGAGCAGACTTAGGCAAACTTTCCTCAAGCTTAGTTGTGGCAAATAGGAACCCTATGGAGGAAAGAATAGTTGAGGCTAAACAAGGAAGTAAATACGGATGGGTTTCAAAAATTGTACCGACAAATGCAGAAGTCCAAGTCCACTCGGCAGGGGCCGAGAGAATACCTCCAATCGCTGGACCAATTGAAAATCCAACACCAAAAGCGGCACCGAGAATTCCTTGGCGCCTAGCAACTTCATGAGGCTCTGAAATATCACCAATATATGCCCTAGTTACTGAGATGTTAGCATTCACAACACCGGCGAAAAGCCGAGCAAACAAAGCCATCCAAAGTGAATTTGAAAGGCCGAAGACAAGGAATGCAATTGAATTCCCTGCTAAACCCATCATCAACACTGGGCGCCTACCAATTCGGTCTGAGAGGGCGCCCCAAAATGGGCTGAAAAGAAACATGGCGCCCGCGTATGCTGCCATCAAAGCGGCAACCCAGCGCCCAATAGGCTGGCCAGGATCAGCTAAACCTGCCACCATATAGGTTAGAAATGGAATGATAATTCCAAAACCAATCATATCCACTAGAACAACAAGAAATAAGATTGACATTGACGATTTTTGTGTCACTCTAACCCCTCCTTCTCTAGTCGCCGAACTTTTCAGGTTCTATGCCTTTCCCAAAACAAGTTGTAAGAATCACACCATCTAAGGTGATTCAACCTCCGTCAAGAATAGTTTCAGAAATCTTGGGATTTGAATTACTGCCTCTCTCGATAATGAATGAGAATGGATTCGCCATCAGAAAACACGTGGTCACCCCAATCATCACTTACGACTCCATCAACCATCATTACTAATTCGTGAGTTTCATTCACTTGATATGGCCCAAATTGAGTTTCATCAAATATTATACCCCATATTTCTGTGAAAACTCCGAGAGTGACATTGGCTGGTTCGTGTGTTTCAACATGGATTTTCCCCGAGGTACTGTGTGTATGTGCGACGTGCATAGCAGAAGGGCAAGCATCTGTGTCAATACCTATATCAGCCGCAATTGTGTAAGTGGTATTCTCAATTTGAATAACGAGTGATGGGTGAATGTGCATGGCTAAATTTGAATGGTCATTCAAACATTCCGTTGCAAGCGACGGTTCTGGCTGAATTTCATGTGAGGAAATTGTGCCATCTCTTACTGCTTCAAGGAAATCACTTAGTAAATCAACAACTTCTGAAGTCTTCCATTCAGGATTTCCTATTCCATGCTCAGCATCGGCAAATTCATGATGCCAAAATATTGAGTTATTGGACGAAAGTGCATCTGCTAATTCCTGACTCTGTGAAGGTGGAACAGAGGTGTCATTAACCCCATGCATCAATAGCATGGGTGGTTCGCTTCCATTAACAAGTAATGCTGGGCTTGCTGAAATTACTAATTCGTCAGTACAATCAGTTCCCATGCTACATGCTAAAAGTGATTCCATTGGCGATGGCTTAGAGACATTTTGAGATTCAATATAATCTGAAATCGTATAGAAATTAGTGACTCCAAACCAATCAACAACTGCATTAACTTCACTAGAATAATTCATGCTTCCCAATGATGAGTTGTCATAGATTGTCTAGACGTTAGTAAAAGCAAACATAGCAATTAGATGTCCTACAGCAGATGAGACACTGGCTACAATCATCTGTGAATCAATCCGATATGTTTCAGCGTTCTCTATCAACCAACGGATTGAAGACTTGGTATCTTCAATATGTGCAGGCCAACCGGCCTCGTT
>JACNFL010000140.1 GCA_014384685.1 Methanobacteriota archaeon | reverse complement strand
AGGACCTCAAATTGTCCGCCGGCAAATTAGCCGCTCAGGTTGGACACGCTACCGCTGAATGTGTCACTAAGGCTGAACGGACTGAGCCACGCATGCTTGACCGCTATATGCGGGTTGGACAGCGAAAGGTAGTCTGCCAAGCTGCAAATGAAGATGAATTGCGCCGACTCTTTGGGGAGGCGAAAAATGCTGGAATAATTGCTGCTTTGATTACTGATGCTGGTCATACAGAGATTCCTGCTGGAACAGTTACTGTAGTGGGGCTAGGTCCAAATGAGCGTGACAAAATTGATTCCATTACTGGCTCGCTTCCTCTTCTCTCTTGAGCGTTAGTCTCTTGGCTGACACCTGTGCACGCTGATATATGGCAGAGCGGGTAATGGACGCTGAATTGTCAACAGAAGAGGATGAAATCCTCGATGCAGTTCTAGATTCAGATGTAGTCTCGGAGGCAGCAGAACGCCGCCAACTCAATCTTGCTTTTGGCGCGACAGCAGTTTTCGTTGTATCTTTCATGCTACTTTCAGCAGTTTGGGGAATCGCTGATGATCTGATAGACGGGTTCTCAGATGATACCGGCCCAGCAAACGAAGTTGGGATTACATGGTTAGAGCCAATTTACATGCCACGACATGAGGAATGTATTGACCCAAATAATGGTCAAGACCCTGATTACATTGGCTATGGGGTTGGATACGAACCTTCGCTGTCAATTGATTCAATGGGCAATATGCAGATTACTGCACACAAAGATTTGCGTTGGGGCGGGGAAGATTCTCCAATCCCATTTATCCTAGATCCTGATGACCCTGGTCTTTGGTACGCGTGTAGCGATGGAGATAGTACTTCATGGGATTATTGGGCATCATGGTTTTGGGTTTCCACTAACAATGGTAGTAATTGGACACATGGAGATTCCTTCGGCCCAACACCGGGTAACATGCTACAAGCGAATTATCTAGCCGGTGGTTCTGAATGTCTTGGTGATGAAGGAGATATTGCAGTAGATGCAAACGACATAGTTTACTACCTTGATACAACTCTTGAGGATAATTGGTGGCATGTATTTTCTGACGGTGGCGCAACATACGAATCTGGTGTATGTGACCGAATGAATACGATGGCCGCAGATGACAGACCTTGGGTAGCAGCCCAAGGAGATGGAATAATCCACTACCTTGGTAATTCAGGTGCAAGCCCACCGGAATGCTCACTTGATTCTGGGAGATATTGGTATTATCATTCAGAGAATGGAGGCAACTCATTCAGTCAGTGCTACTCAATGCCTGGCGGATGGTCTACCATCTCAAGTCAGAAGCACGGACCTTACGTCTTTGTAGCACAAGAAGATGCAGATACAAATTCAGGAACTGTTCAGATTCGCATCTCAGATGAATACGGTCGCGGAACTGGCCCTGGTCCTTCAGATGGTACTTGGGCAGCACCAGTTGACCTTGGTCCACGCTTTGGTAACTGCCCGGAAGGTTATCCTGTAGTCAACAATAACGAGGCAGGAACAGTTGCAGTAGTGTGGGGGGATTGCCCGAACGGTGGTACTGGGTCGTGGGCATTACGTGTAGCAGTATCATACGATAATGGTACTAACTGGTCGTCATGGAATGCTACACCATTTGATCGTGGAATCAACATGTATCCATTTGTTTCTATCAGCGAAGACAATATCGTCAGCATCGCTTTCTACGGTTTAGATTTCGCTCAAAATGGTAGCGAAGACGGCTATACTACTGGCAAAGAGTGGTTCTTGTATGCGGGTGCGCTACGTGAGCCACAAGAAAATGATACGTGGAATTTCGAAGTTGTAGATCCAATCCCACTTCACACAGTCACCCAGTATGAGGAAGATAATGGAGATGTCCACGCTTTACACGATTTCTTTGAGACGGTAATTTCGCCAGATGGAGATTGGATGGGGATTGCTTACCAACAAAATATTGGCCAGCATCCATTTGAAGAAAATGAAGAGCAGCGGTACATCAAGTTCGTGCGCGGTGACCTCGATGTTTGAGGTGTGTTGATGTCAATAATTAACTCCGATATCAGCAAAGCAGAAACTCTCCCCTCAAGGTATTACACTGATTCTGAAATGTTTGAAAAATTGAGAACGAAGTTCACATCAAATTGGCATTTTGCCGCACATATTAGTGAATTTGAAGAAAATAATGTCATTCCTTTACCACATCTTGTAGGTTTAATGAGAGAACCGTTAGTGCTTACCAAGGGCGATGAAATACGTTGTTTGTCCAATGTCTGTACTCATCGTGGAATGTTAATTGCCAATGAAAAGTGTGAGGGTTCAACACTTAGGTGCACATATCACGGTCGAACATTTGGATTAGATGGTTGTATGAAAAATATGCCAGAGTTTGAAGGCGTTGAGAATTTCCCTAGTGATACTGATAATCTCAAAGAACACCCCTTCGTAGAATGGAATGGGTTGCTGTTTTCAACATTAGATGGAACAAATTTTGATGAGTTACTAAAACCAATCGCTGAGCGAATTGGTTGGATGCCAATATCTGAATTCAAACACGACCCCACTCGCCATCGTGAATGGGAAGTTGAAGCTAATTGGGCTCTGTATGTTGACAATTATCTTGAGGGTTTTCACATCCCATATGTGCATGAAGACCTTCACGGTGTTCTAGATTACGATAACTATAGCACCGAACTTTTTGATGGTGGTGTTCTCCAAATAGGAATGGCTAGCAAAGGTGAGACATGTTTTGATTTACCAGAGTCTTCACCTGATTATGGTCAAGAAATTGCAGCCTATT
>JACNFL010000024.1 GCA_014384685.1 Methanobacteriota archaeon | reverse complement strand
CATTGTTATGGCAACTCAAAATCCAGTTGAACAAGAGGGTACATATCCTCTACCTGAAGCACAACTTGACCGTTTCATGTTCAAGATGAGTGTAGGTTATCCTGACCGTGCCGATGAAGATGAGATTCTAGCCCGACGTATTACTCGACGAAAGGATGCTGTAGATGTAGAAGTTATTACTGACCCACAACGTGTTATTGCTATGCAACAAGCGTGTGAAGATGTATATATTGACCCTGCTCTGCGAATGTATATGGTTGAGGTAGTTACTCGAACCCGCGAAGACCCCCGTGTTCTTGTAGGTGCTTCGCCCCGTGGTTCGCAGGCTCTTCTAAAGACTGGACGTGCAGCAGCTGCTCTTCGTGGCCGTGACTTCGTTACTCCTGATGATATCAAGAGCGTTGCCGCATTGGCTCTCGCCCATCGTATTATTCTCAAGCCTGAACATCAAATCAAGGGCTTAGAAGCAGAAGAAGTAATTCAAACGATTCTACGCGAAGTGCCGGTACCAACCGTATAAGCGGGTATTGAACCCGTCCAGAAGGTAGGTGAGTGAAAACATGTGGAGCCGTAAATCAGCAATGCTTGGTAGTCTTGCAATAGCCCTTTACCTCTTGGGGCTTACATTGCGAAATAGCCAGTTGGTGACAATAGCGGTGGTTATCTTCGTGTTTTTGACTTATGCTGCCCTATTCACAAATCACGCTGATGTTGCTAGTTCTGGTCGTCGCGCTGATGAATGGGAAGGTGAAGAAGGCGTTAGTTTATCCAATGTTTCAGCAATGCGCAAGTTATCTTCAGCAAGGGTGTTTGAAGATGGTGAAGTCTCATGTACATTGAGAATGCAAAATCAGAGTTCTTTAGCCAAAGTTTTGGAAGTTCGTGACCGCGTGCCTGAAGTGATGAGAATCAAAGAAGGAGCAAATTATATCCTAATGGAGTTAGGTCCGCGCCGTGAAACAATGATTGAATACACCGTTGAGTGTCCTCTTCGTGGTTTCTATAGCATTGGCCCAGTTACAGTACGTATCCAAGACCCATTTGGTTTATTCCATAAGGAAAAGGAATTGCATGTTTATAGTGATTTCTTGGTATTCCCTAAAATGGAAGATCTCAGTGATACCTTCGTTAAGAGTAAAGTTCCAAAAATCTTTACCGGTGCAGTAAACATCCGCCAGCCGGGACCAGGTAGTGAATTTTACAGCCTTCGGGAATACTTCGAGGGTGATTCTTTCCGTGCTATCAACTGGAGTGCGTATGCACGTAGTGGTAAATTAATGGTAAATGAGCGAGAGAGAGATGCGGTCAGTGATATCATTCTAATTGTAGATGGTCGCGCAGTTAGTGAAACCGGCCCAGTTAGCCGCAATGCATTGGTTTATTCAACCCGTGCGGCGGCAAGCCTTGCAAGGTTTTTCTTATCTCGCCGCGATTCAGTTGGCCTAATCGTATATGGGGATGAAGTTGTAAGTGTTGACCGTGATACTGGGAAAAAGCAACTCTATGTTCTGCTCACAAAACTCGCTGGGGCAAGTGCGAGAGGAAACATTCCTTTACAGGTTGTAGTCAATCGTATTATGCCTCACATCAACAAAGGCAGCCCAATTATTGTGATGTCAAATCTTGAAGACGACCCAACTATTGTCAGCGCTCTGCGTGATTTCCGAGCAAGAGACTTTGATGTAACTGTGTTATCTCCTTCAAGCCTTGACTTTGAGTTTGACGCACGCCGCCTAAACCGAACCGGATTTGATGTTCTTAAGACAGAGAGAGATATTTTGATTGGTGAATTGCGAGGCCTTGGAGTTAATATTATGGATTGGGAATCGGATATGTTACTTTCAACCGCTTTAGCAGGTGCAAGAGGATTCTAAGGAGGGATGATGAATATGGCAGCACCAGCAACAAAAGGACCCCGTCACCCAGCCGCTAAAGGCGGCACGTCTGGCGATACATCTCACCTATACGATGGAAAGACCGTTCGTGCAGCTGCGCCAAGTCGAAAGAAACTTGCAGGCCGAGTGGGCGGAAGTTCCGAGATCCCCCAAGATGCGATTCCAGAAATCCAGATACCTTCCTTTATTGAAAGTCTGCTGGGTGGACCACTCGTACCAAAACTCAAATTCTTACCCGCTGATAAAATGGTTCAAACCCTTCAATTGGCAGCATATGCCCTTTTAGTAGCACTTGGCATGTTAACTTGGATTGTCTCGCCACCGCAAGGAACAATTTGGTTTTGGGTGTTTAGTAGTGTTGGCATTGCTACCCTGATTCAAACCCTCATTGTGGTTGGTGCAGTAGGAACTGGTTTTTGGGGGACATTTAATCGCGACCCTCGCTTTATGCTCGGCTCTAACTTACTGTTTATTCTTTCAGCCCTCCGTTTTGCCAGTTCAAAAGTAAGTTTGTCAAATGATTGGTTTGGATTCGATGACAACCCCCTAATGCTTACAATATTGGTTGTTTTGTATGCAGTTATTCTCATCATGTACTTTGAGTTAACCAATGGCGTGATACGCTTTTCTATGCTTGATACCAGCATTAGAACAAATGAAGTATATGTAATGAATGTCAAGAAGGTCGTTAGTAAATATCACCGTAGTCTATTGGTAAATCCATTGGTGGCAGGGACGCTTGCTTTCATTGTACTTTCAGTGAATACAATTTTGCCAATTTTCATCAGACCATTTTCCGAAGTTAGCGCTTTGAGAATGGAGGAAAGTGTTGAATTGATTTCAGTTTATGGGGTCGCCTTAGGTTCGCTAATCGTTTTCATGATTGTAGGGAGTGTATTTGCAGCA
>JACNFL010000260.1 GCA_014384685.1 Methanobacteriota archaeon | reverse complement strand
GGGAGTGCGTAGAATGGCCAGTCGGCCTTGACATAGAGAAGGCTTCTGCCGCCTTCAAAGCCTACGATATTCGAGGCATTGCTGGAGACCCACTAACTCCAGATTTCGCTTATCGTCTTGGCCGTACTCTAGCTACTTTCCTAGATTGTAACTCACTTGCAGTAGCCCGCGATATTCGTGAATCCGGCCCCGAACTTCACGCCTCATTTGTCAATGGACTTAACGATTCAGGAGTCGATGTTCATGACCTAGGAATCATGCCAACTGGTGCTCTTTATCACGCTACAGTCACGCTGCCCGTTGACGGTGGAGTCGTAATTACAGCAAGTCATAACCCACCCGAATACAATGGTTTCAAAATGTGTCGAGGATCAGCCGCAATGGCTGGAGATGAATTACAAGATTTGTTACAAGTTTTCCTTGCTGGTAACTTCAAAACCGGAAGTGGTGAACACATTCTTATTGATGATTTCAAAACTCAATATTATGATGACATAATTGCTTCAACCGGCCTACCCAATCGCCAAGTCAAGGTTGTGGTTGATTCAGGAAATGCAGTACCAGGACCATTCATGGTGGACATTCTGAAAATGTTGGGTGCAGATGATACCTGCATTTTATGCGAATGGGACAACTCATTCCCCATTCACCCTCCCGACCCAACACGGCCCTCAAACATGGAGTTACTCGGACAAACCGTGCGCGACGTTGGTGCAGAATTTGGTATAGGAGTTGATGGTGACGGAGACAGAATGGGAATGGTGGATGAAAAAGGTAATTTCATTCATCCAGACAGATTACTTGCTTTGTTCGCTGCTGACATTCTCTCAAGAGTTTCAGATTCTGCTTCCGAAGCAGCCCGCACCGTTTTTTATGATGTAAAATGCTCAATCGCCTTAGAAGAAACCATCGCTTCCAACGGCGGGATTCCACACATGATGAGAACCGGACATTCGTTCCAAAAACTGGCTTTGAAAAATTCTCCGGAGACACCACTTGCTGGAGAAATGAGCGGTCATTTCTTCTTCAATGACAAGTGGCCTGGGTTTGACGATACGCTGTACTGCACTGCTAGAATGCTGGAGTTAGTAGGCCGTGACCCATCTCCTGAAAACGGTGGTATAACCTTCTCAGAAAGACTCTCAACGATCCCAACCTATCCTAGTACTGGAGAAGCAAAAGTACCCTTAACTGGTGGGCGAGAAGAAACCATGGCGTTCGTTCAAAACGCCTTTTCAGACTTTGAGATGGTGACAGTTGATGGAGTTCGAATTCGGCTTGCTGGGGGCGAGGCAGAGTCCACATGGAAAGGTTGGTTCCTATGCCGTCCATCTAACACAGAACCAATTTTAGTGATGCGAGCTGAGGCAACATCCGAGGATGGCTTGGCTGAAATTCGCCAACTAGTTGCCGAGCGAATTGGTGGCCATATTGACCTGAAAAAGTTTGATGAGGCTTAAGCCCAAGGGTCATCTTCATCAATTGGGTCTTCGGCAGTCTCATCTTCTGAGGCTTCTTCCTTTGACTCACTTTCTTCCTCAATTTCAGCATCATCATTACTATCAAGAAGTGACATCGCTAAGTTTGTGTCCATTGAATCCATCACCCCTTCATCGTCGCTCTGCAATGGCTCGCTTGGTGGTTCTGGAGCCGCTGGAATCTGAACTGAAGTGCTGGCTGATGGCAAGGTATTGGCCGCTGTTGGTGGTGGTGGAGAAGTGCTTGCAGTAGTAATTAATTCAGCACCACCTGGAGGTGGAGGTGGTGCAGTACCATGCTCTTGCCAAGAGCGTGAAATCTCAGCCGCTCGACTAGTTCTCGACTCGTCATCTTCATCTTCATCTTCATATTCGTCTTCATATTCGTCATTTTGACGGAATTTGAGAATAACGATTACAAAAACCATCACAAACATCATTGCAATCAATGCACCTAAACCAATTCCTGCTGCTAAGCCACCATCTGGTGATGCTGAATTTGACGTATCAATCACATGTGATTGGTTCCATCTTGCAGGGTCAGCAGGGAAAAGGTCGGCACCTTGTGATGTATTCCACGGGTTTGGTGATAGTGTGTCCATTGGATCGGACCAACCATCAGTATCGGTATCAGGGCAACCCAGTCTATCATGTTCAGAATCTCCACGAATCGTAGGGCAGGCATCCCCATTCATTCCATTTGGTTCATCACCAAAACCATCACGGTCAGTATCACGCCACTGCGTTGAATCATCTTTGAAAATGTCGTTATCATCTGACCAACCATCTCCATCACTATCTAGACAACCAAATCGGTCTTGCCACGAATCCCCAGCCTCTTCTGGGCAATCATCCCATGGTTCTGCCCCATTTGTGGCATTCTCGTCTTCCCAGCCATCAGCATCCCAATCAAGTGGGTGTTTGTCAGAGTTTGTCGCTCCTGGAATGAACTCTCCGGGTCAATGTGGTTTCCGGGTTTCATTCCAATGTGGATTAGCCCAATTATCCCCTTGACCATCACTATCACTGTCAGACCACTGTGACCAATCTGAAGGGAATGTGTCACCATCATCCGAAGCACCATCGCCATCAACATCAGGACACCCAAGCCGATCACGCCATGAGTCACCCCACACATCTGGGCAAGCATCACCGTTGTTTCCACTCAAATTATCGCCAAAGCCGTCACCATCAACATCGGTTTGTTGAGTTTCATCTAGTGGGAATGTGTCGGGATTGTTACCGTCTTGATTGTCTCCCCATCCATCGCCATCTTGGTCTTGATATTGAGTTTCGTCAAATGGTAAATAATCACTTTGAGTAGAC
>JACNFL010000074.1 GCA_014384685.1 Methanobacteriota archaeon | reverse complement strand
AATGAACCATGCATTCTTGCAGATAAGTCATTTATTCTTCAAATGAACCATGCATAAACTTGCAGCAAAGATGACAGGTGCATCTGCTGAAATCCCTAAGGATGCTGTTCCCGAAGTTCATATTCCATCTTTCGTTGAAAGTCTATTTGGTGGACCATTAGTTCCAAAAATGAAATTCCTCCCAGCTGACAAAATGGTTCAAACCTTGCAAATGGCTTCTGGTGCAGTAATGATAATGCTAGGTGTTCTCACTTACATAGTCACACCAGTATCAGGAACAGCATGGTTTTGGTTTGGAGAAACCATTGGAGTTGAAGTGCTTGGTTTGGCAATTCATTTGCTATTAGTACTAGGCGCAATTGGATGTGGATTTTGGGGGATTATTTCAAGAGATTCAAGATTCCTACTCATCTCATACGTTTTGTTCATTATCGTGTCATTCCGGTTTGCAGCCAGTAAAGTAAGTTTTGAATGGCTTTCATTTGAGGATGAACTACTGCAAAAAATTGCATTAGTCGCTTACGCAGTATTGTTAGTAATGTACATTGAATTGACCAATGGTGTAATTCGTTTTTCAATGCTAGACACCAGTATTCGAACTGGTGAAGTATATGTGATGAATGTCAAGAAAGTTTTGACCAAGTATCACATTAGTCTAGTAATCACTCCAATAATCGCCGCAGTAGTTGCAATTACCACATTATTATTCAAAGATGTAATATCAGGTTTTGTTGGAATATTTTCTGAAATTTCTGCTTTAAGGCTAGAGGAAAGTGTTGAACTCGAGAGCGTATATGGGGTTGCTTTGGGAACTATGATTGTATTCATGTTAGTTGCAATTGTGTTCGTTGCTGACATACCTGGACGCTACCAAAAATTGCGTGAAGGCGGCACAAACGAATAACTGATTAATTCTCATGGGATGAGAAGGTCGAAGTTTTTCGCAATTGAAATCAAGGCTTCCTGAGTCTGTTCATCTGAAACCGTGTAATGCAATGCATGATCTCTTTTCCCTTCGTCTAAATGAGTTAGTTTCAATTCAGATTGACGGGCGAATTCTTCAATCTCAGAACTAATTGAAAAATTATTTCCTATTGATTCACCAACAAGACAGAGAATTGAAATTGCATCACCCCGATTTGGTGTTGGTAAACCAGGACTTTCTGACAGTAATCTCATTGCACGAGATGCTACTCTCTGTGAAACTAAAAATCGAGCCTCATTCGGTCTTGCGCGCAGTGACCAAACGCGGATACGAGCACGATCTAACAATATCGTAGCATCTGCAACAACCTTAGCAACTGACATCACCCCTGACAATCTCATTGTCAAAGGAACGAGGTGCGGTAAACAACCAACTGCACGTACTCTTGTTTCTCCAGTTGCTATTGAAGGACCTATACAACTTCCAAAATCATTTGGGTCATGCAAAGGCCTCAACCGCAAAGGTATTCCCTCTTTTCTAAGTGGTTCTACCGCGAATGGGTGTAATACTGGTTCACTAAACAATGCTAACTCTTGAGCCTCAGTGTATGATAAATACGGAAGATTACGAGAAGGAATTGCCCATCTAGGAGATAGAGCCAGCACCCCTGATACATCTCTCCAAATGGTTACTTCTGATGCATTCAATACCGCTGCAAGAGAGGTTGCAGTCAAGTCTGAACCACCTCTTGCAAGAAGGGCCGGTTCCTCATCAAGCATGCCATACCATCCGGTTACGACTAACACAGATACATCGGGAATATTGAGCGATTGAATGGTTGAATCTATATCAATAACAGATTCTCCTTTGACTTTGTGAATCTTGATTCCAAATTCCTCAGACCAGATTGGTTTACTATCAATTCCACAAGCACTAACTGCTGCAGAAACCGCTACACTACTCATCTGCTCCCCAGCAATTTGTGCCCTGATTTGAGATTTCTCTGATGGGTTTTCGCAATTATCCAAAAGGGCTTCTGAAAGTGCTGCTAATGCATCGCGGAATTTGGAGTAATACGCATCATTAACCAATGTTGGTGATATTTCTAAATGCATCATCTCAATTGAAGCTACAAATGCAGAAACCGATTCTCTATCATTGTGCTCCAATCTCTCAAGTATGCGGTCTGTAACTCCATGCAATGCTGAAACAACTACTACAGTTTTTTCCTGAGATGATTCTACTATTCTCTGAACTACTGCTTCAAGATCATTGGACTCCTTTAGACAAGAGCCGCCGAATTTGAATATTTTCACTTCACTCAATAGACCACCCTCCTTGTATAGATAAGTCCGATAAAACAAGACGTGCTGAAGATTCCACTACAGCAACTGCACGTGGAGCAATTACGGGGTCATGTCTTCCGAGCACAATGAGTTCCTCCTCTTCACCCGAAACAAGGTTGAGCGTGTTCTGTGATTGGGATATGCTGCTTGGTGGTTTGAAATGAACCAGTACGAAAAGGTCCCCACCTGTGGCCATGCCTCCAAGTGCGCCATCCGCTCGTAATTCCTTGGGTTTTGGTCCTTCATCACCAATGCCCCATGTGTCATTATGTTCACTACCACGCATTTGACTGGCTTTGGTGCCGCGACCAAATTCAACTGCTCTTGCAGCAGGAATTGCCATCAGAGCTTTTGCTAATGCTGGTTCAATCCCATCATACCACGGTTGACCAAATCCTAGAGGGAGTCCTGAAATTCTCAATTCTACTGAACTTCCTATTGAATCTCGTTCTGACCGCATTTTCTCAACCAATGCCACCATTTCTCTTGCTGCTTCTTGATCTCGGCAACGTGTTCTTTCCCATTCTTTCCCTG
>JACNFL010000284.1 GCA_014384685.1 Methanobacteriota archaeon | reverse complement strand
AATTACAATTGAATCTAGATGGTGCTTGTGTGGCTTGTGGGGCTGCACCGGGCACTTTGCAGGGGATTCAAAACGATTTACTGATGGATAAAGAGGTCTCTGTAGTTACGTTCAGTGCAACAATGCTGGATCATTTTGATGATTTGACTTCGGAATTCTTGCAATTACATGCTAATGTGAAATTTGTATGAGGTGTTGGGATTCCGTCAGAAGGTAGTTCTTGGCATGCTGATTTAGAATCAGCATTAGTTGAATCAAATTTTGGACTCCCTGATGATTATGAGTTACAGTGGAGCCCCCTGCAACCTTTTGATGATTGGATAATTCATATCTCAAAAGATGGACATAATGCGGCGGTGATAGTTACTGCCCACCAAATGTCAATGAGTGAACATCTCATTTCACTTGTAAATGAAAATGCATCTGGCCGATTAATCAAAATTATTGCCACACCAAAAAACCGAGAAATTGATGACGAATTACATGCAACTCTTACAAAATCTGAAATTCATCTTCTTCAGTATTGAATCCACTTTCTACGGGGGTTTGATATTTAGGCACTGTAGTTGGGTACTTGATGGCGGTGGATGAGGCGGCACAATCTGCGATTTCTGAAGCCTCATCAGAAACTTCTGCTGATGGCATTAATCGCACAGTAACTGTTGAAGTCGTGCATAAGCAAGAAGGCTTTGGAACTGCAGCATGGACAGTAGTCGGAATGCTCCTAGTCGTTGCTGCTGTTGGCTCTTGGTTCATGCTTTCAGGAAATAGTGCAAATGGAGACGGTGGTGGCTTATTTGGCGGAGGTGGTAACTGTGGCGATGGCATTGACAACGACAATGACGGACGCATTGACCAACAAGATGGCGACTGTTACGACCAGGTGAATCCAGAGTGGGATGGCTACAAGTCTAGCCATATGGAAGATGGTAGAAATGACCCACCTAGTGGCGAATCATGATGACTTTTCCTTTATTCAACTGAGCCGGTGGCAACAAAAGGCAGTGGCTACCCCGAGTTTCTGTAGGTGAGGCCATGAGCACTGACAGCGTTCGCATAGTGTCTCCTTGTAAAGAAGGCGACCACGGTAAATTCGAAGTCAAGTCAAGTGATGGCTGGGCTCGCCTAGGTTTGTTTCATACCAATACTCACAAACTGGCTACTCCGACCCTTTTACCAGTAGTAAATCCGAATATTCAGGCTATCTCTCCAAGTGAAATGTGGGACATCGGATTTGAAGCATTGATTACTAATTCATACATCATTTGGAAGGGGGAAGAACTCAAAGAAAAGGCCCTCAAACAAGGAGTGCATAAACTACTCAATTACCCAGGGGTTGTGATGACTGATTCCGGAGTTTTCCAGCAATATGTGTATGGAGATGTTGAAATCGGTGAAGTGGAAGTGGTTGAGTTTCAACGAGATATTGGTGTTGACATTGCCACAATGATGGATGTGTTTGGACGCCCTGACATGACTAGGGAAGAACTCGAAGATGCAGTTGCAGTGACAGCTGAAAGAGGACCTGCGGCGTTGGAAGCCGCAGGTGAAACTTTGTTGAACGGGCCAATTCAAGGTGGAACTTACTCTGATTTACGGGAGAAGTCTGCTTTCATGATGTCAGAGATGGACTTTGCAGTCCATCCAATTGGCGGGGTTGTACCATTAATGGAAAACCAACGTTATCGCGAATTAGTTGAACTAATAGTTGCTAGTAAGTCACAACTTACTCCTGAAAGGCCAGTACATTTGTTTGGATGTGGCCATCCAATTTTGTTTCCAATTTGTATTGCTCTTGGAATTGACTTATTTGATTCAGCAGCATATGCATTATTCGCCAAGGATGATCGCCTCCTAACTCCAACAGGTACAATCAAACTCGGTGATATCCAAGAATGGCCACATATGTCTCCAGCTCTTTTCTCAATAACTCCTGCTGAAGTAAGAAATCTACCAAAAGAAGAGAAAATAGAATTGTTAGCACGTCATAATTTACAGGTCACAGCAGCAGAACTTGCGCGTTGCCGCGAAGCAATTCGCAATGACACATTATGGGATTTAGTTGAGCACAGAAGCCATGCTAACCCTGAACTTAGAGAAGCAACTCTTTGGTTATACGAAAACATGCCTGCCGATTTGGTGTTAAACACCCCACCCTGCCGTGCTGGAGGAATTCAATGGACAACTGATATTGACATGCACCCACGTATTGTACATGCCTCGCACTGGCTTGATTGGGCCCCTCCACCTTGTGACCATCTTGGTAATTTAATCAGTATTGAAGACCGCTTTGTAGTTGTTATTCACGGTAGTTCTGGGCCCTGGCGTGAATCAGATGGTGCGATAATTTCCAAAATGGTGCGTAACTGGCCACAAATTGTACCTTTAATTTACACCCCAATAGGATTGATACCTTTCCAACTTGAAGACATTAATCCGTTCGCCCATGTATTAGGTCCTGCAATTCTTTGGGACGCCTCATTACCAGAATTTGATGGCCAAGATGAAGTGGAAGAGTATTTTTTGCCTCTAGCAGAAGAATTACTAGATTGCGATTTTGAGAGAATTGTTTTGCATAACTCTACAGATGAAGAGGAGGATTTGTTTGATCGTCTTACAATTTTACTTGGCGAAAAAATGCCTTCGGGTGAAGGCAAACGCTCAGATGTTAGAAGCCATCACCAACGATATGCAATATGTGATAAGATCAATATGTTCTCTGGCTTGGGGTACGATGTAACACATTCTATAGCATCAAACTTGACCTTTGTAATGAGTCGTACTAGAAGAGTTAACAATGTTTTACTGGACGGTG
>JACNFL010000132.1 GCA_014384685.1 Methanobacteriota archaeon | reverse complement strand
TCATTTCCGGCTAAGTCGCCGCCAATTAGCCAAATTGCAATCTGGTCACCTTCTCCTAATGTGATATGTGATGCAGGTTGCATGTCAATTCCTGAGGAGTAAATCCACACATCGCCTAAGACCGATTCTAGAGATAGAGTTGCTTGGCCACTACTTCCCGGGATGTTGAGGCCACCACGGCGGTATACCCAGTGAATTGAGATACCATCATCTGCCATGCCACCAGATTCAACCACATTGATTCGAACATCAACATTTGAGAGGCGGTCTGTTTCTATTGATGTGAGTACGCCCGGCGGGAATTCTGCTACTGGTGGGGTACTGTCAATTGCCAAAGTGATATTTGTGTTTGTCAAAGATTCTCCCACTCCCGGTATGTTCAGTATATCTATCGTAACTGGTAGAGAATTGGTGGAAGGGAATCCCACCGGCACTGAGAGTGTTGTGTTGAAGTAAGCCTCAGTTAAGTCAAGAGTGACATCCGCTGTTACTCCATTTGCAACCATTGAAGCATAGAGTTGAAGATTTTCGGGTAGTTCAATAATTTCTGCATCTGAGCCGGCGTAGACAACTGTGCCAGTAATTGCAAAAATATCGCCTTTACCAAGGTACAATTTTGACGGGTCGCTGCTAGAAAGTGGCTCAGTTAAGTCGTGGAGTTGGTCAATTTCTACTGTGAGTTGGTTGTCTAAATTCCATCGCAAATCACCAATGTTATTGACGTTGGCAACAGTTTGTAGGTCGTCAATTACTTGCACCCCTGGCATCATCCAGTTCTCTCTGAAATTTGATGGGAACGACCAATCAAGTGCGAAATTCAAGGTCAATCTGCTTGATGCTTCATCAAGTGATTCCATTGTGACTGTCCCAGGTAAGATGTAACTTCCTGTTGGGGTCGTAGCAGTCATTTCACGCGGGTCAATATGTACCTCGCCGAGAGGTGCATTCGTTTGGCCAGCCATGTAAATGATAACTTCGTCAATCGTGTTGATGCCGTTTGAATCCTCAATCACCATAGAAACTTGGTGGTTTTGCCCAACTAACAAGTAGTCATTGTTAGTGTTCAATTCGAAAGAATTCTCGAGTAGAATTGTGTCAGTATCAACTCCTATAACCATGGTTGCTTTGTCATCAGATAAACCGTGTGAACCTGAATTATCAAACTGTGACCGGCCCAATCTGTTCCACTGATATAGAGGCTCAAATCGCCATTTGCAGGTAAACTTGAAACATCGATTCCAGTAAATTGGATTGATTGTTCATTTGAACGTCCCGGCATTGAGATCGGGCGGGCCATCGTCAAGTACTCATTTTCATCAGCGACTCCGTCATCGTTGTTGTCATCAACACCCTCTCTCCAATAGTGCAATGTGACATTATCTCCCAAGGTTTGTTCATCAGTAACCGTGAGGTGCAAAGTGAGTGACTGGTAAGGGTCCCACACATGCCCATTTGCGTCGAGTAAACCGTTTGAGGTGAGGACTTGGAATTGTTCACTGTTTGGAGTTTCAACATCGGTAAAGAGACCCACTGTTTGTTGCGGGTTTGACTCATCCGTTCCCCCAAAGGCTCCACTTGCAGGGCCTATCCGGACGATGCGTGGAGTAAATGTTGCGAGTGCTGAATTGGCGGGCAGTTGAAGCGTTAGAGAATAAGAACCATTGTTACTGCTAGTTGCAGGAATTTCTGTGCCTGAATAATTGATTCCAACAGAGTAAGCATTAGTTAATGGGCGTAAGTTAGCATTATCTTGGAATCTTACTGTCCCACTGATTGTAACATCTGAGCCTCCTGCTGCATAGAAGTCTTGGCTCGGGTCTACGGTGATAAGGCGGTCAAATTCGTCCCGCACTTCAAAGTAATCAATTTGGAGGTCGTTTTCTACAGCATTTTTACCCGGTCCGCCTGAAATTGCGAAGGCTGGTGCAAGCCCGTCACCAGTGAGGTTGGTCGCCCGAGACATCCAATCAATTTGGTCGACATCATCCCATAACCAAGATACATCAAATCTCCAAGTGATGACCCAATCTCCACCGCTTTCTACAACAGTGGATGATGGCAGTAAGTTAGCCATATTACTGCCGGTTGTCATGAAGTGTCCTCCATTCGCGAGGTCATCAACTGACCAGTTCAAGACTTCACCATCGGATGCTGTACCGATGAGGCTCACCGCACCGATTTGGGTATTATCGGTTAGATGGTGATGGCGAGTGATTATCTCGTAAACTTGGCCATCGGGATAGAGAGTTTGAGGTGCAGTAAATGGTAGGTTTGTAATCATCAGTTCATGACTTATTCCCCCACTCAAGGCGAGTGCTCCTGCATCGGCAATGAGGGTCAGTGGAATATCCACACTGTTCGGTATGCTTCCTGTAAGTTGAGTTTCATGATATGCATACATTTGAGGGCCTAATCCGGTCAAATTTTCAGTTATTGAGTATCCAATTGCAACACTAGAAATCAGAAGAGTTTCGCTGCCTGATGAGGTGAAATCAATTTCTACCTGCTTCCAATTCCGATTATTTGCGTCGGTATATGTTGCTGATAATCCATTGATTGCGTTAATCATTGAAGAATCAAGAGTAACATAGGTTAATCCATTCATTCCAGCATTCCATGGTGTGCTCGATGATGAAGCAACGCTCATGGTAATCGCATTGGTTGTAATCAATAAAGGAAGAACGGAAATCATTCCTGAATTCACAACGCCATCCTCTGGGATCAATAATTCAATCGATGAAGCAGCCCCTCCAGTAGCAATTGTTGCAGATGTGCTGTCTGGGTTCATATTGTTTGGCCCGGCGGCGTGAATGTTATTCTGCCAACCATAATG
>JACNFL010000151.1 GCA_014384685.1 Methanobacteriota archaeon | reverse complement strand
CTTCTGCCTCTGCTTTTGCTTTCGCAGCGGCATTTTTCTTCCGAGTTGCTGCGGCCTTAGCGGCAGCTTCTGCTTTCTTCTTAGCGGCAGCGTTCTTCTTCCGAGTTGCTGCAGCCTTCTTCGCGGTTGCTGCTTTCTTGGCCGCCGCTGCTGCTTCAGCCTCTGCTTTTGCTTTCGCAGCAGCATTCTTCTTACGAGTTGCTGCGGCCTTCTTCGCGGCTGCGGAACGATTGTTTGCTGAGCCCTTCTTCTTCGCCATGGGAGCGCTACGGGACGGGTCTTTTATTCAGCCTTACGATAGAAATCACCTCAATAATTAATCTATTACAGTAAATTATGCCATCCAACACACCCTATCAAAGCGAAGTAACAATGATGCAACAGCCGCGCCCACGACCTAGTGAGGGTGGGCTATGGTGCAAGATGAGGTGGTCGGAATCGACGCAACTCACAGCCATCTTTGGTGTCAGGTAAAACACGGCAAACCGGAGATGAAGGTTGATGATGAGAACCGATTGCGTCACCTGAATTGGCCAGAAGGCAAAACTAGCCTCTACCTAGGTGATATCTGTGATGCACTGCTGAGATGTTTCGGGGCACATGAACCCCCTACTTTGACATCCCCCCCAGGGTTTGACCAACAAACTTGGAAGATGGTAACGAATGATTCGCTGTTACGTATTGAAATCACCAGTCGCTCATATTGGGGATTCGGGCTGTTTGATTCGTG
Organism: Methanobacteriota archaeon; assembly: GCA_014384685.1. The sequence goes on along the minus strand of JACNFL010000151.1, from coordinate 13,579 downwards.
TTTTCTTAACGAACTTGTAATTGAAGGGCCGTTAGAAAACCGCGCTCGACTTATTTTTGATTTGGTAGCAACTCTAGGGCGTAATCCATGGGAACCAACTTTTGGATTAATGTGGAAAAGAGCTACTGGAACTAATTCAAATGACCACCGCGAGGCGTGGGAAGGACTAATTCAATATGCAAGGGAAGAAATGAATGAAGAGGCTCACAAATACAAAGAGAAACTCACAACACTAACAAAGAGACTTGACGAATTTGAAGAAATGGATTATGAAAACTGGCAGCGAGGCGTTGCTGAAAATTCCTTGGAAGAAGCAAGTGGCCACATTGATATCGCTTTGGCAGCACTACATGACAAAAATGCGGCTGGATTTGAGCGGGCATTGGCAAGAGCTGAAGCCTCAATGATAGAGGCTGATCCAACAACAGAAATTACGCGTACTGTATTCCAAGAAGCAGATGATTTGCTACTAGATGATTCATTGGAAATCAAAGAAGAAGAATATCAAGAGCATATTCTAGTCCATGAGGAACTTCCTGATGAAGTGGATAGAATCACTCCTGATGAAGTAGCAACAAAAACCAGCGATGTCTCAGCAGATGATTTGCTTGGTGATATCACAGAGGAATCTGGTGGGGATATCCCTTTCATTGACCTAACGGATTCCGAAGAATAATCTCTGATGATGATTCAACCAAACAGGTTGTCCCACATCCACATCCAAGTGTTATCCCACTGGTTTGGTTGGTTAGCCAAGTAAACGCCAACCGAGAATAAGATACAGACAGTGTAAATCATACCTTTTGAAATCTGCCAAGCATCATCTGACTCCTCGTCGAAGTAGCGAATTAACCCAGCAGCTTGCTGGATGTTTGGCCCCTTCGATTTCTTGTCCTTCTTGACTGCCATGTAAAACGCCCGACCTGCCTTGCCTATTTGAACGCGACGAATGCTAAATTATGCTCAAGGGTCAACTGATTCTACTAAAACACAGCCATCACTAAACTCTACGATTCGTGCCGCGCAATCCATTGCTTCATTGAGATTTTGAGTTTCAAACAGGACTTTGCGCTTACCCGCACTAGTTTGCAGAACTACTCGGTGACTCAATTCACGAAGTGTATCTTCGTCAACAGACTGGTAAACCCAATCATCATCTTCAATCTCCATCTGTGCCTCAACAGGAACTAGCGGACCTTGATCCACTTGGCTCTCTACCGCACGCTCGTGAATATCCTTGAACTGGGTCCTGAGTTCTTTCGCTTCGTCAATTTGTTGTGATGTTTTTTCGGCTCGGGCTCTAGCCGCTTTGAAAGCCTGTTTGTTGGCTTTGGCTAACGGACTAATCCTCTTTTGTCGCTTTACTGCTGGCTCACTCTCTTCAGTCATTTCGCATCCCATCTAGATGACTACTAAACGCAGTCAACTGAAATGCAGGCGCACTGTCGGTGCTATAACCGTTGCAGGTGAAAAACTCCTTGAAAAGGTGGTTTTGATAGGGTAATCCTTAACACCGAATTTTCTATTATAATTAGGCACTTTTGTTCAAGAAACAGCTATTTTTCGGTTAAGTAAGAGAATTGAAATCAAAGGTAATATCAAAGTTATTCCAATACCCAAAGAAATGGCGAGTGAATCGCCTGTAAACATGTGGTGAAATCCCCACAATGCTGTAATTGTTAATCCAATTAATACACCTGATTCAATTACTCGATTTTGAATAGGCAGGTTCGGACGTAATTCTGGGTGGGTTGCTAACAGAGGCAATGTTGTCATTGAGATGAATAGGCCTGGCATCAATACTACAGTGAGTGGTTCCCTAATTGTCAAGAACGGAATGGCCAAACTCATCACTAAGAAAAAGCCCCAAACTTCTGGTCGTGGTCTAGAATCTAAGCCCACAATAGGAAGTAATGTCCCAGCAACTCCAAAGATTGCTAGTGGGAGCATCAAAGTCAAAGACAGCCAAAATGAATTATACCAACCATCAATATGTGGAAGAGATTCAAGTATTACTACACCTGTCAACCAAATCAAAATTAGTGTATGAGATAAAGTACGAGTTAAGCCAAGCCAACGCCTTTCTTTGGCAATACCTCTTTTTTCGTGGACTTTACTCAATAGCATCAAGAAAATTGGCCACCCCAATAACAGAACAACCATCGACATAGTGAGAGCGAGTTCGGTCATTTGTCCCAAAGCAATTAGTTCATCAAATTCATCTACTCGTTGTGAAGATAGGTTTTCCATTGCAAGGAAAAATAATGCTAGTACAGCAGTTATACTCGCTAAAAGAAAATTGTCACCTTTTTTCATATCACCTGATTGTGAATAATTTGCTACAGCATATGGCCAGATAACCATACCGATTCCAGCAAATATCAGAGTAATTGAAGTCTGTAGTGGAGCGATTTGTGAGCCAATGAAAGTTTGTGGTTCTGAGTACACTGAAAAGGCGTCAGAAGGAATAAATCCAATCAGCATCAATGGCCATAGGAATCCATGCCATCTTAATACGCGGGCACGAAGGTCTGCTGTATGTTCATCAAATAATGAATAATCAGAGTTACCAAAACACTCCTTAACTAAAGTAGTAATAGCAAATAAAATGATGATTCCTAACCATGGTGAGCCAACAGTGTTTACTGGACCATGTAACATTCTTTGCCATGATGATGAATTATCAATTCCAAAATTTATTACATGACCATGGGTGAAATCTTGAACAAAATGCGCCCTAAATAAAGCGAGGACTACAAGCAAAACCAATACCACTGGCAGGATTGTTAAACTGCGGTCAAAATTGCGCAAAAATTTTGCCTTATCTGAATATTTTTCAGACATCCCCGGTAGCCATAAAGGTGCAGACCACTGTAAAAATGACCACAGTAAAATGACGGTTAACAGAGTGGCGGGAAAGCTGAAAGCAACGCCACCACCAACCGCCATGTGGTAGCCGACAATGGGCATGGCTCATTGGGTTAGCGTATCCACAACCCTTGAGGGATGGGGACCGGCACGAAGATTTGTGCAAACGGTTATGGGGGTCGTATGAATGGGCAAACTCGGCTTTGGAGTCCCTTCAAAAAGCGACCTGTGGAAGGCTGTGACAGGTTGGCGTAATGATTCCGAATCATGGATTGAAACTGCTGAATCAAGACTTAGTGAAACCTTGCGTGTAAACCCCTTACGCGATGATCAGGAATGGGTTAGAGGGATTCTTCATTCGCTAGGTGGCAAGCCTATTGATTGGTTAACCGAAGGTGGTGGTGGCCAAGGTTGGGTAATGCCTTGGCCAAGAGGGAAGTGGCCATCAAACGATGCAAAAATACTGCTTTGTGCCCTACATGATTCAGGTCGAATAACTCGACAAGAAGCGGTTAGCATGATTCCTGTAAAACTGCTTGATTGCAAGGCTGGCCATCACATATTGGATATGTGTGCGGCACCGGGGAGTAAATCGACTCAATTGTGTGAAGCAATTGATGATGAGGGAGTTGTTGTTGCTAACGAATCAAATCCCGGACGAGCAAATTTATTGGTATCGAATTCTAAGAGAGTTGGACTTACATCTATGGTAATTATTCGCCATGATGGGCGGCATCTCCCTCGGTGTCCAAATCCTGGCTTTGATAGAATATTGGTTGATGCACCTTGTTCAGGTAGCGGGACAACCCGAAAGAATCCTGAACTATGGGAAAAATGGACTGAACGGGCTGGACGGAAATTGAATCCGTTGCAGGTTGCTTTAGTCCGAAAGGGCGCAATGCTACTAGCACCAGGTGGTAGAATGGTCTACTCGACTTGTTCAATGGACCCTATTGAAAATGAAGCCGTAGTTGCTGAGATTCTTCGTACTTGTGAATTTTTGACATTAGTTGATACTGAAATTGATGAAAAATGTCCAGGGATAGTTAGCCGTGATGGTATGTCCACTTGGCCACAACTCAATCAAAAAAGTGATGAAGACGAAAGGGCATTGTTACCGCCTGAAGAAACTGAAATCGCTACCGCTTTGCCTCTTTGCCAACGAATTTGGAGTGATGAAAATGATTCGGGGGGATTCTTTGTGGCATCTTTCAAGCATGTGGGTGACGGCGAAGTAGCTCAAGCATTAATGCCAACTAGTGAAATGGCAGAAAGGCCGGTTAGTGAACCACCTCCACCAACAAAAAACCACGAACTACCCGCCGCCCCTGATTTGCTAGAGGCTATTTCTGAGGAATGGGGGGCTAACTATGAAAAAATGTTTACTCGGGGAAGTAAAATCTACACCATTAGCAATGAGATTCACGATTGGTTTTGGGCTGGTGAAAGAATGCTCAGACGCGGTGGGAAACTTCCTGGCTGCCATTGGCATCCATTCCAAGTAATTCAAGCAGGACTGCCTACATGGGAAATACGAAAAGGGATTTTACAGAGACCAACCTCCAAAGGAATGCATATTACAGCAGTAAAATTATCTAATCGTGTACACGAAATAGAAGCCGACCTCCTGAAGGAAATTTTGCTAAAAGGTGGTCCCGATAAGGAAGATGCCGCTGAAACCATATCTACCATTAGAGACGAAACCTCAGGAGGAGTAGTTCTGCGGTTCAATCATGAAGGAGTGACGTGGTGGCTACCTGCATGGTTAGGAGGCAAGTTGACTCTGATGTTGCCCGATTGCGAACGCACTCTCCTAACCTATGCACTAGGACTTGAGGTGGCGCTGTGAATCGATTGCCAGCAGTAATATTCGCCACATTTATGTTGATAAATCTAACTTTTATTGTGTTTTCTGAGTACTTAGATGATGTTAGCGGGGAGGCTGTTGAATCTGAAATTTCAGTCTTTGAATCCTTTATTGATGACAGTATGTGCGATGAAGAATTTGACACAGTTGAGAAACTAGATAGCGATGTTTCACTAAACTGGATTCATGGTGAAGGAAGCAGTTTAGCAGGACAGCAGCGAGCAGAAAAACTCGGTGCAGATTCCTGCTCACAATGGAGAAATGGGGAGTCATTTGAGAATGCTACCACGATTTCATCACTTGCAAAATTGACGCTCAGTGTTGATGTTGTCGCCACAGAAGAGAATGATGAAACAACTACAACAGATATTACTCAATCTGCTGGGCTATTACTAGAGGTTGAAATTGAACCATTAGTGGATTTAGCGGAATCACTAAATTTGCGCTGGTATGTTACCGTGGACCACACTCCTGTTGGAAATGGAACTGCTGATGATGTGGTTCTCCACTATGGTTGGTCATCCTCATTTTACCACCAAGCAGGGAATACCACGAACTGGACTCAGGTAATTGATTCCCAACGCCTAGCAGAAGATGGAATCCCATTCACTATCAATGATTTGTGGAGATTAGAAGTGACTGTGATGTTAGTCGATGACCTTAATGCAACGATTTCTGGAATAGACCATACTCAGGTTCAAACCCTCGATAGAATCCCAAATATTGCAGGTATGTTTCCAGTCATTCTCTTAGCGATTGCAATCGTTGCTGGACTCGTTATTATTGTACGCCAAGATTACCAAAGAGAAGTTGGGCTACCACTTCTAACAGGTACATTGCGTTACATCAAGAAAGAATGGATTGCTGAAGTAAAGGTAACTGCAGGTAAATACGACTTGACAATTAAAGGCGCATCTGCAACATTGCCTTGGAAGATGTCAAGGATACCGAAGCAGCAATTGGTTCCAGCAGGAACAAGTCGGAATTTTTCTGTAAAACTGAGGAGTACAGAAGAAATCAATGAGGCAGAAACTCATTGGGAAGTTGAAGTTGAAGAATTAGGTGGTTGGGTTCTTGATCTCAAATTACCTGTTCATAAAATTGAATGAAACTCTCTTACCTCATGTGATGTTGTGGTAATTTCGGTTTTTATCGTAGTTTGATGCTCATCTGACCAAAAAATAGCAGTAAATTGCCAACAACGTTCAAAAGCCCCCCGCGAAGCGAGAAAACTCCGGACGTGGGAAAATGGACTTGGATGAAACTGACAAGCAACTGATTGAAGCACTTCAAGAAGATGGTAGACTCTCAATGAGAGCGCTAGCTGACATGGTAGGTGTCGCTCTAGGAACAGTGTCAAATCGACTTGGGAAATTAGAAGAAAATGGAGTCATCACTGGCTATACTGTCACCCTAGATGCTGACAAAGTTGGCTGGGAAATGAGCGTCGTTGTCGGGTTGCGAATTGTCAAAGGAGAATTACTACCTGTACAGCGCTTGATTGCAGACGACCCTCGGGTTTTCGCAGTTTATGATGTGACAGGCGAAATGGATAGTTTGGTGTTTGCGCGGGTAAGTGATAGGGATGACTTAGATGACTTCACCAAAACCGTTCTATCTACTGAAGGAGTTGAACGTTCTACTACAATGGTAGTGTTAAACACAGTAAAAGAACAAGGTGTGAAATTACCGAAGTAAGCCCAGTTAATGGGTTATCATTTGGTTAATTTTTAGTAATTATTACTGAAGTGCCGGTTTATGGAAAATGGCGTTTTTTGGCTATTTCATGGTGTTGATTCGCGCATCTTCAAGAACGGTCGCTCTGCGGTAGGGCACTGTTGAGCGATTTAGGTAGTAGAAATGAAGGCGCCAGCGGCGCAAAGTTAGGTGCCCATGAGTGGAATCTAATTCGCGCCGATTTAGATATTAGATTCCCACCATCTGATTTATGCCCATTACTAAATTTTGGTCGCTGGCTGGACCAGCCACATCAGCACCTTCCAGCAGCAAGGCTGACTTCCAGTAATTGGGATGGATTACTAATTGCTGATGAAGTCGGATTAGGAAAGACTGTGTCGGCATTGCATGTTTTACGCCGCCTTCACGCGATGGGTGAAACTGGCGGCATTCTCATCATTTGCCCCGGTGGATTAAGATTGAAATGGTTGCAAGAAATGTTTCACCGTTGTGACCTTGATGGATTTGAAGCAAATACTGGTAAGAAATTGCATCATGCTTTAGACAGAATTCGTGATGGGGAGTCACTCGTTGTTGTCACTAGCCATGGAATTTTCAGACAATCAAAATTGTTGAGAGAACTGATGGAAGAGGGGGTTCCAGACCTACTTCTGACAATTGTTGATGAGTCGCATCATTGCAGAAATCCCCGTAGTCGATTACATGATGCCATCCAGATTCTTTCATTACATAGTAGGCAAACGCTGTTCCTAACAGCTACCCCTGTCAATCTCTCAAATGAAGAATTATGGGTGCAACTTTCACTTCTAGCACCTGATAGATGGCCTGATTTTATTTCCTTCCAAGCAACCATGAGACCTATGCAGATGTTGAATACTGCTTTGGATGCAACAGCGCAAACTATACCAGACCTTGAGGGGGCTTTGGGTGCGCTACAGATATTGAATATGACACCTGGGTTCACAAACGATCCACGTTTGACTCAAGCCATTGAAATCTGCTCCGACCCCCTTGGTTGGAGAGATGAATATTTGCAAAGAAATCGCTTAGAAGTTGCTGATTTGATTCGTCAACTCAGACCACTCAATGAACTAATTGTTAGAACAAGACGTCGGGATTTAGACCTCCATCTAGCAACCCGTGAAGCCATCACATTGGATGTTGAATTGAGTGCTGCTGAGTGGAGACTGTATGAGGCTGCTAGACGCTGGACTTGGCGATTGATGCAATTGAGAAACCCTGATTCAGATAGATTTGATTGGGCACTGGTCGTACCTGAGAGAATGGCCAGTAGTTGCCTACAAGCATTCGCTACTCATGTACAGACTCAATTACGACAAACAGCAAGAGCTGCTTTTGATTTCGGAACCGAAGGTCAAGATGAAGCAGATGATGGTACAATCCGAGAAGCCGAACATCGGCTTCTGAGTCGCTTTGGTGACCTTGACGAATTGATTGATGCAGCAGAAGAACTGGGAGATGAAGACTCAAAGTTTGAAGCGATGAAACTGTGGATGTTGAACTCCCTTGAAGAAGACCGTGTTGGAGGCATACTTTTGTTCAGTCATTTCCGAGGAACACTTGCTTATTTACATCGGAGATTAACCGAAGAAGGTGTCAATTGTAAGGTTCTAAGTGGGCAAACACCAATGCTCCAGAGAGAGGTTTTGCGTAATCAATTTGCTAATGGCGAAATCGATGTACTTCTCTCAAGTGAAGTGGGGAGTGAAGGATTAGATCAACAGCATTGCCATCGGCTTGTCAACTATGATTTACCATGGAATCCAATGAGGATTGAACAGCGTATTGGCCGACTTGATAGATTTGGTCAAGAAGCAGATGTGATTACTATTCTCAACTTAGCAGTTGAAGGAACAATAGACGCTGCAATTCTAGGCCGTTTATTCCACCGAATAAGATTATTTGAAGATTCAATTGGAATGCTTGACCCACTACTTGGCAAAGCCATGCGGCTTGTTGCTCAAACCGAACTAAACAATCCTCGTGCCAAGCGTTTAGGCCACAGTGGGTACAGTCTAGTTAATGCTGATGAAGTTGCCAACGTTGATGGCGGCCTTGACACTTTACTTGAAAAACGTGAGCGGTGGCTAACAGAACGAGCGACTGAAGAACGTGAATGGCTTGGTAATGACCCGGGTATACGAACGTTGAGAGAAGACGCTATCAACATGGAACTTGGTATTGATCCGGTTCAATTAATTGCCTGGGTGAAAGCAAGATTAAAGCAACGAGACCGAAATTCAAGTGTGTACAAAGTTGATGGCTATTGGCACTTGAAATTAAGTCAATATAGCGTTGATGAATTAGCACTAAGATGTGATGATAAATCTCTTTCTGATTGGTTGACTAGTGGATGGCAAAAGCACATTGAAATGTTAGCAGGATCTGCAGGACCACACATAATTGGAGTTGCGATTGACAGAGATGAGGCAAAGGACAGAACAGACCTTGTCCAACTTGCCCCATGGCATCCAATTATCCAATGGTTGCGTGAACCGATTGGTGGTGAACCAAACCCTGATGCCACCATCAGCGGATGGAAAGTCGCTGGAATCGCCCCCGTTACTCAACTCAAAGCAATGAGACCAAAGAATTGGGATGAGGAAGGGTGTATGCTAATCTGCCTTGATTGGATTGTTGCTGGGTTATCAAATCACGCTGTTCGAAGATGGCTTGTACTTGATAAACATGGCATGCCAATACCCAACCAACCACTCTACCCATGGAAATCCTTTGAGGAAGTTGAGCGGGTAATGTTAGAAGAAAACGATGAAGAAATTATTGAGGGCGCTCTTGATAGAATTCATGGCTGGCTCTTAGAAGATGAAAGGGCAAGGCTTGCCCCTCTATTGGATGAGTTGCGCCATAATGTCCAACGCTCGTGGATGGAAAGAATAGAACGGGAGCGAGAACAAATTCGTGCTGCAGTCTATCGCCAGCAACAAGGTGGTGCGGCTGTGGATGATCGTTGGAGACGAATGAAAAACGGATTGATAACAAGGCTAACCAGAGAACTTGATGAACGAATCCTTCACCTTGAAAAAATCCGTGAGGGGGTCCAAGCAGAACTCAGCGCTCGAATTATCATTCAACTAGAGGATTACTCCTCTCCATCTGAACCATCAGGGTCATGATGACTCATTTTTTCACGTAATTCGCTAGCAAAAGGGGCCAATGATTCAATTGTCTTTCCTTCTGGCTTCATGGCCCTTACTAATTCGATTCGTGTCTCTTCGTCTAATGAAACATCCATTGCCCTAAGACGCATGCTCATGTCATTTTGAATGCGTCCACCAGTGCGATCCCAATCCATCAATAATATGATGGCTGGGCCGCCATCATTTGGATTATTACAACCATATTTTTCAAATAAATATGCCACTAAACGACTACGGTCCCAACCTCTATTCAGTTGTTCTATGACTCCGGTGAAGCCTAATTTCCTTAATGCCTTGACATCTTTAATTCCCTCAATTAATACTGGGCAAGAGGAACCACCTTGCTCAACATCTCGGTTTCTTTCACGGGCTAATGCCAATGCACGACCTGCACTCTCAAACCGTACATCTTGAGTGGGGTTCCCACCGGCGCTTTTACGATTCATTCATTCCCTCCCGTGCTGATGTATTATTTCTCTAAATAATGTTCAAGTTTCTCTACCACTATTTCCAATGATATATCTGAAAGTAATATGCGTTTACGTATATCTTTGGCTCCAGAATCCAATTTTACTGATGAATTAGATAAGCCAAAAAAATCTGCCATCAAATCAATGAGGGCTTGATTTGCCGCCCCCTTCAAAGCTGGTGAAGTGACTTTAACTTGCAATCGTTGACGCCATTCATTGATTCCCAAAATTTCTGAACTTGAAGATGAAGGTTGAAGTTCAATGGCAATTGAAACTTCTCCAGATGATGACAGGGTAACAACATCACTAATGCCGGCCATGACTATCACCCCGTGTACCTTGAATTGTGGTCAAGCATGAAAATAAAGCGGTTAACTTTCTACAATGAACGGCATTTGAATAAAACGATTCAGTTGCCAGCCTCGGCTAACTGTTCATCAATTACTCGATACAACTCTTCGCGACGAACCGGCTTTGGAACAAATGCATCACATCCCGCTGTTGCCGCCTTACGGCGATCTTCTGGAGTTGAGAACGCTGTTACCGCAATAATCCTACTTTTTCGTACGAGTGGATGGTCACGAATTGCTTTTGTCAATTGTAAACCATCTGTCCATGGTAATTGAATATCCATGAAAATTAAATCAAAAGCGCCGGTTTGGAGAGCAGTAAATGCTTGGTTAGCATCCTCTGCAATTTCAATCTCTGTAATGCCCTTTCCTTTGAGCAAAGCAAGCAATAAACGTACGTTAACTTGGTTGTCCTCAACCACCAACGCCCGCACACTCATAGGCGGAGCCATACAGCCCTACCAATTCAACCTTTGCGAAATCGTATCTTGTGAAAAAAGCATGTCATAATGACCATGAAAAGGGACTTGAATCTCAACTATCGGATGTGTCAATGGGGCACTGCGCCGTGTGTGTTAGATTGAAAATATCGCTCAAACTTTGTTAACAGTATATGTGAGGTGTTGCCAATGCTTAACTACGGACCGCTTTACGGCCGAAGCAAGAGGGTTTTCCATGGCTGTAGGTGGCGCTTCATACAATGAGTTGTTTGAGATATTTTGGAACTGGTCTATCTTTGTAGGCGTCATAGTTTTTGGATGGCAATTACACCATTCATTCTTCTACCGCGCAAAGGACGGAGAAGTGCCGAATATTGATAATCTCAAAGTTGGAGAATTTCCGCTACATTATCACAATGGAAAGTTGGAAGCTGCATGGATTATTGCTCCATCTATCCTTATTATTTATCTCACAATTATCATCATTGGACCAACATCCGATGTGTGGGAAGATCCTGATGCAATTGGAGTTGAGGGTGTTGATTACTTTGAAGTTGGAGTTACTGGCTATCAATGGTACTGGGAATTTGATTGTAGAGAATTAAGTACAGACCTTTGCGATGTGGGAGTTGATTCAGATACTGGGTTAACCACGCTAATTCTGAAAAATAATACCATGTATCGAATTGATTTAACTTCTGGGGATGTTACTCATTCACCTTACTTCGTTCAATGGGGTGCAAAGGAAGATGCCGTACCTGGACTGCAGACTGCAATTTGGCTTCCAATTGATTTAACTGGTAAATTTTTCATTGATTGTGCAGAATTTTGTGGCGATGACCATGCATACATGACTGCGATTCTTGAGGTTCACGAGTGAGGTGTTTATTGTGCAAGTAAATAAGAAATTTATCGCAATCTTCTCAATAGTACTAGTTGCAATGTTGTTAGCACCTAGTATGCAAGCGAGGCCAACTGGTATCTCTAATGTAGAAACAGGATGTTCTTGCCACGCTGGAAGCCCTAGTGGTGATGTGTCAGTTTTCATGACATTAGCAAACGGTAGTGCACTACCCGAAACATACAACGCCGCTGAAACTTATTCATTCTTAGTTGGTTTTACTGGTGGTCCCGGAGATGTGGCTGCTGAAACTCAAGATAACATGGGTGGATTCAATCTTGTTGCATCAAAAGGAACCCTTGCATCAACTGACGACTCAACCCAATTAATGGCAGGACAGTTAACCCACACTGATTCAGGTAATGACCAAACATCTTGGACAATTGAATGGACTTCACCTGCGAGTGGAACATCAAGTTTTACCTTGACTGCTAACTCAGTTAATGGAGATGGAGACGCTAGTGCTGATGACCACTGGGCCCAGTCAACCTTCACTATGAGTTCAATGGGTGGAGGGGCCGAGCCTTTGGAGGATGCTGATGGACTCGTAGTCCTATTCTCTGCAATTATTTTAGTAACGCTATTACTGTTTGTTGCCATAGTTTACGTATTCTACCGAATGAATCCTGAAGGCTTCAGTTGGGCTGCTTTTGCACCTTGGCTTGCTGAATGGTTGACTAGCACAGACCACAAGAAGATTGGAACTCTTTACTTCGTAGCTGGACTCTTTTACTTCGTAGTTGGCGGAGTTCTTGCCCTGTTGATGCGTACTCAGTTAGCAGTTCCCGGTAGCGATTTCTTAACCAAAGATGAATACAATCAATTCTTCACCTTACATGGAACAATTATGATTTTCTTAGCGGCAATGCCAATGATTAATGGATTTGCTAATTGGATTGTCCCGCTACAAATTGGTGCTAAGGATTTAGCCTTCCCAAGAATCAATGCTATGGCATTTTGGCTTAATCCGGTTGCATCAGTTCTCATCATGAGTGGGATCTTCTCAAGTAACGCTGCTGATGTTGGTTGGACTGGATACCAACCAATTACAGGGTGGGTTGGAACCCATACAGGAGCCACCTTTTGGGTTGCTGGCCAAATTATGCTAGTAGCATCGTCAACTCTTGCTGGAATCAATTTCATCACAACCATTGCATGTATGCGAGCACCTGGTATGGGTTGGATGCAAATGCCTCTTTTCACTTGGTCAATTCTAGTTTCTATCATGTGCCTATTCATATCAATCCCAGCCTTTGGAATTGGTTTGATTGAAGCACTTCTCGATCGTACGGTAGCGACGGCGTTCTTCAATGTCTCAGCAGGGGGTGACCCTGTTCTTTGGAGTCACTTATTCTGGTACTTTGGACATCCCGAAGTTTATGTGGTTATTTTACCTGCTTTCGGTATCGTTTCTGAAGTATTAGCGACTAGTGCAAGAAGAGCGATCTTCGGCTATCGCTCAATGGTTTACGCGCTCGCGGGAATTGGATTTGTATCATTCATCGTATACGGTCACCACATGTTGACCAGTGGAATGTCTCCTGCTCTGCGTTTCGTAATGATGCTTACAACAATGGCTGTGGCTGTTCCTACAGGAATTAAAATCTTCAATTGGCTCAAAACAATGCACGGAGGTTCCCTAGTTTACCGTACTCACACGCTATGGGCGCTCGGATTTTTAATCACCTTCACATTGGGTGGTATTTCTGGAATGTTCTTCCCAGCAATTTCAATGAACACCCATTTGCATGAAACATACTTCGTGGTTGCTCACTTCCACTATGCGTTAGTTGGAGGAGTGGTTTT
>JACNFL010000049.1 GCA_014384685.1 Methanobacteriota archaeon | reverse complement strand
AGGTGAATACTGCATGAAGGCTTTAGTAGTTCCGCTCTGTAGCACAACTGTTTCAGAAGAAGAGTTGCTCCGATGTGTTAATTCTGTTGTAGACCAAGAGTATCATCCTTTCGATTGGGATATGAAAGTAGTCTGCAATACGAACGATGATGATTACTACAATGAAATCAAAGGCGCAGTCAAAGATTTTGAAGTAGTCAAGACCAAGAGCAATGGCGGAAACGGAATGGGGCATAACTCTGTTCTTGATCTGTACAAAAGTCTGTACAAGAAAGAGAACTATACCCATCTGATTATGATTGATGGTGATGACTTTTATTATCCATGTGCATTTGAATCCATTGGCGACCTTAACCAGATTGTCGATTTCGATTACCTGAGTAATATGCAGATTACTGATTCGGTAAGATGCCACGAAACCCAGCAGCCACACAAAGAAGTGATTCCTGGTGTCTGGCTTCATTCATATTTCAATTTTCGATTTCCCGTTCCTTCTTATGTCTATTGGGACGGGCATAACTGTACCGGAGGCGAAGTGACGCTGGCCATTTCTTCGAGGGCTGTCGAATGCGATTTGAAACATTTGGAAGTTCCAAATATTCCAGATGACTTTACGCACATGCTCTGGGCTTTGAAGGCTCATGTCGAGGGGAAGTTGCTTTTTGTGAATACTGACTGTAATGATGTCTATGTCTATGATAAGACGAATCCTATCGGTACGACGAATCAGCCGGAATTCGTATTCAGCCCAGACCGATGGCCCGAGGCTGAACGGCAATTGTTACGAGGGAATACGTTTGAATGCCTGCGCGACTTCAATCGCCAACAATTGCCATGGGTAACAATACCACAAATTATGAGCCCAGAGGAAAAGATTGATTTCGTAAAGGCAAACTTAATTAATAAAGGGCAATTCAAGAATTGGCAAGCATAGAGACTTGACTTTTCTCTGTTTTTGACTATACTATAGATAACTGATTACTGGAGTACACCGTTCGTGGCGAAAAAGAAAACTAAACGAGGCCGAGTTAATCGTGCTGAAGTTCTGGCAATGCACGGCGAGAAACCCTCATTCGACAATTTCGATGATCTTACTAAAGGCGAACAGACAAAACTTTTCAATCATGCCCTAGGTTGGTATCATGGTGTATACTCTTCTAAGGAAAGCAAAGAATTCCTTGAGGAGTATGTAAAAAAGAATCGAACAAAGTCTGATCTGGCAGCCATGAAGTCGGCTTCGTTGATTTCTCCTACATGGGGAAATGTGGCGAGGATGTTTGATGATGGATACAAGTCTGACGAATTACTCGCTCGCCTGAACACGGTCATTGATGAGTTGATTGAAGAGGGCGGAAAAATTCTGGCCGAGAAGAAGAAGGTTGAAATTGCCAACAAGAATGTTCCTGTTCTTAGCATTCAAGAGCGGGTGAACAATCAAGTTCGTGACCTTCTTGGTGATGTTGATTTCGAGATTGACGAATTTATAGAAAATAAGTGTAAGAAGTCCGAGTTTGAGTTGTACAAGTTCCTACAGAACAAGGAAACAAAGGGCCCGCACACCAAGAAGATTCAAAACTATCTAGAAGATATTTTGTCTGAGTTGGAAGATTTGGTTGATGGTAAAGATGACCAGTTGAATGAGGGGTATTCTTTCCTGTCAACCTCACATCAAAAGAAGTATCGTGATTTTGTCCAAGGAATGGTTGACGATGCAGAGGCGTGGGGGAATGTCCGTAAGTCAACGCGCAAGCCGCGAACGAGAAAAATCCATTCTGTCGAGCAAAAGGTGGCTAAGGTAAAGTACAAGGTCCGCGACGATAGTTTCAAGATTGTCAGCGTGGCTCCTGACCGAATGATAGAAGCTCACCAAATTTGGATCTTCAACACAAAAGATCGTTTTCTTTATAAGTATAACTCAGATAGAGGGATGACAATAAAGGGAACTACGTTGCAAGATTTTGATGTATTCACTTCGTTCAAAAAGAAGCTCCGAAAGCCTGATGCAATTTTACCCGAAGTCTTGAACAGCGGCAAGGTGAAGTTGCGAAAGTTGATGGATAGAATTGCCGCAAAGGAAACTAAAGTGACTGGTCGTATCAATAACGATATGATTATTCTTCGGGTGATTTAAAATGATATTAGTAGACCTGAATCAGATTGCTATTAGTAACCTAATGGTGAGTATTAATACCTATAACAAAAATCAAGAGATAAACGAAGACCTACTTCGCCATATGGTGTTGAATAGTCTTCGTGCATACAAGGTAAGGTTTGGCGAGGAGTATGGTGACCTTGTAATTTGTTGTGATGCGCGACATTATTGGCGTCGAGATATTTTTCCATTTTATAAGGCGGGGCGAAAGAAAGACCGCGCTGCTTCGACTTTGGATTGGACTCTAATTTTTGAAACGCTAAATAAAATCAGAGACGAGATTAAGGAGTATTTTCCTTACATCGTTCTTGATGTGGATCGTGCAGAAGCCGATGATATTATTGCCGTACTAGTTCAGCACGCAAGTCCATTTGACCAAAAGTTAATTTTATCTGGTGATAAAGATTTTATGCAATTGCAAAAATATAATAATGTAGACCAGTACGCTCCAGTCCAGAAGAAGTTTATTCGGACAGATAGCCCTCAGGCTTTTTTGAAAGAGCAAATTATCCGCGGAGATCGTGGAGATGGTATTCCTAATTGCCTGAGTTCAGATGATGTTCTAGTGAAAGGCGAGCGACAGAAATCAATTTCAAAGAAAAAGCTGTCCGGGTGGATGGCATCAGATCCCGAAGATTGGAATGATCCCAATCGGTTGCGAGGCTATCGTAGAAACGAGCAATTGATTGATTTGGAGTTTATTC
>JACNFL010000090.1 GCA_014384685.1 Methanobacteriota archaeon | reverse complement strand
TTAAGTGGATAATGATACAAATAGGGTCAAAAGCCACCTATTTTTGATGATATTAATAATATGATTTTGATATTATTACAATTGCAGCAAGGCGTTTTTTTATAACTAAGCAGCGTTCACAGCTGTTTTAACCAAGGATTTGATGTCATGGAAATGAATAACCGAACCACAAGTCTTCTGCTAGTCTCTTTATTTGTGATTAGTTCGATGACTGCATTAGTCACTTTGACACCCACTGTAGTAGCAAGTAATGAAACTACAAGTGGTACGATTACAGGAACTGAAATTTGGCAGGGTGGACACACTCTGACAGGTGATGTTGAGATTGCACCGGGTGCGAAATTAATTATTCAGCCAGGGACAACTGTAACATTTCTTAATGGTACATACTTGGATGTGAAAGGTAATTTGTGTGCTGCGGATACCTCCTGTGGCGCTAGCGGAATGGGTAGTAATTCAAGCAAAGTTACTTTGCGATGGGGGACACCTGCCAACGAATCAGCAACTGGTCGTTGTTACAAAATGATGAACCCAGCAAGTGGAATGCCATTGTGGAATGCTGATCCTTCATGCTTTGAAGGAGTTTTAGTACGCGATACAATTGATATTGCTGAAACCCGTTTCAATCATGTAGCAGTTGAAAATGCGTATGGCATGCCCCGATATGTCGCTGATTTAGGGGAAATTCGCTGGGCCGCATTTATTCTAGATGGGGCCAGCCCAACTCTTACAGAGATGAGTTTTAGCAGTATTAACACATCTAGTGTTTTAGTGCTTGATTTAGCGTCCCCAACATTCAATGGAGGATCTTTTGAAGTTGGTTCAGATGAAGTCATTGAGAGTTTAGCTGGAAATGCAGTGCAAACATATGGTGCTGGAAGCCCGAGTGGGCCGGTACGTTTCCTAAGCCCTGTTTTTACAGGTACTGAGAATGGTTGTACTTCACAGGACAACGGGCGTCACGTTCTTTGGGCTCAAAAATCGTTCACTAATATTGACCACGGGGTTGTGGCAAGTGGAGACTATGGGTACAGATTTACAGATTCAGCAGGTGTCATTCACGGAAATACAGTTCAGACAGATTGTACGGGGATTGATATTAATGGGCGCAGAACCATCTCAAATACACATTACAGAGTTGATGTCACTAGTAACTCAATTACAACTGGTGACAACTCTCCATTAACTGTTTATGATGCTGCATATGCTCATGTTGAAGGCAATGTAATGAGTGGTGCAGAAGAGGGTTCAGGAATACAAGTGGTTTCATCTTCTGGTGCAGCAGGTGTCGTTACTGAAGTTCGGGTTACAAACAATATCATTGGTCCAATTACTGGATATAACGGTGTTTGGGGCGTAGGTTACTTTGACATGGAAATTGACAATAATACATTCCTGGAAATTAATCGTGAACCAATAATTGTTGGTGAATACCATTTCCAAGATTCTGGTTGGTCAGTCACTGGACCAGCCCCTGCTAGGGCTACCATCAATGATAACGTATTCAACAATGTTTCAGGCACATGTTCCTCGGATACTGTTTGGGATGAAGAAGATTTTAACTGCCCTGCTTTCCATGTTTTCCGTGCTAGCGCAACTATCAAGAGAAATATTGTAACAGGAGTTGCAGGTGATGCTATACGAGCAATCGGAGCACTTCTTGATGTGCAAGATAACCAATTTAATGTTGGCGGAGAAGGTGCGAAAATTGTTGACCACGACCATACATACGCTTCACTTGCGTTCTTTTCTGGAAATCAGTGGCTTGGCGTTTCTGACATCGTATACAACATTACCAAGAGTTCCGTAACGGTTCAGTCAGAGACAATACCTCAAACCACCGGCGGTCCTAATTCATCAACACCAGTTCAGTTAGTGTGGGATAGAGGAGAGGCTTATGAGTACAATAATTGGGATAATCAAGTACTTCTTCCACCCACTACATCAATCCCTCCTGTAGATTTCCCATTGTCATTACAAGCGGTGAATAATTCTACAGTTTTCACATTTGCAAACATGTCTGGT
The DNA here is from genome assembly GCA_014384685.1 of Methanobacteriota archaeon. The sequence continues at coordinate 12,305 of JACNFL010000090.1, read as the reverse complement.
TTATCTCTTTCAAAGATAGAAATTGGTGCATCTCCGAGCGTTTGGTCGGTACAAGTTCGTGAGGCGGCTTTAGTTCGTATTAGGGCTACTGTTGGGGGCATCAGAGTACCAGGTGCAACAATTCTGATAGAAGATGCTCACGGTAATGATCTTTACAATATGCAAACCGATACTCAAGGATTCGCTCCTTGGGTTGCATTGCCATCAGATTTCCATCTTGATATAAGAGGAAATGGAAATAATCCCGATGGATTTGCCGATGATGTTGGTGAAGATTCTTGTTCCGATGGAATAGATAATGATGGGGATTTATTGTATGATTTAGATGACCCTGATTGCAATGCTGGCGCAGGTACTAGAGAATTGTCAAAATACTTCGTGACAGCGTACAAATTTGGGAAAGGATATCATAAATCGTCATTTAACCTCACAGGAACTTATGAGGATACTCTTGCAATGACTAATCTAAAGCCAACAGTTGTTGTTACCCAAAGTGATGGTCACTCGTTCATTCGTAACATCAATTTCACTGGTTATGCTTGGGATGGAAATATTGGTACCGGAGTTTTCGCAACTGCTGAGCAGGCTCAGTGGGAGCAGCAGGGTGCAGTACAGCGTATTGAAGTCAAGACACCGGATTCAAGTTCATGGGTTGATGTTCGTTATGCTGTTGATGATAGTGGAACGAATGGTGAAGTAACTCGAAATAATCGTCCGTTCAAAAACTGGCACTTTGAGTATGATATGGCTGACCAACCTGAAGGGGATTATACCTTTGACTTCAGGGCTTATGACGGTGTTGATTACAGCCCGATTGTAACAAAGACAATCAAATTAAACACAAATCCTCCAACAATCAATGTTGCATCTCCAGTAAATGGTTCAATGCATAATTCTGGAAAAGTTGTGTTTTCTGGAACAGCAAGTGACGCTTACAATGGTGCACTTGGTAGTGATATCCAAGAGATACATTTCCGTATGTCAAGCCCTACTTGGGTGACTACAACAACTAGTATCGCACGCCCTCTTGACTCACAAGGAAACCCAATTGGTGCTCTTTCAGAGTGGTCTTGGGAATGGGACTTTTCGGTTATGCCGAGAATTCGTGAAACATGGACTTTCGTAATATGGGCCTCTGATTCAGGCTTCTGTTTAGAAGACATTGACACTTGTGATACAGTAACACTAGTACTTGATATTGACAATAGTAATGCTGCACCAGTTATTTCTTTGCTTGCACCTTATGAAGATGAAACCATTTCAGCAAGTCATGAGACAGTTATTTCAGGTATAGCTAGAGATACAGATGGAGAAGTAAGTCGCGTTGAGATTCGTATTCGAGACCCTCAAGATGCTCTTCGTGAATTACCAAATGCTCCACCTTATGTGACTGTGATTGAATCAAATGGTCTCTGGAGTACAACTTGGGATACTAGTAACATGATTCATGATTTCCACTATCTAATCAGCGCACGTTCGTTTGATGGCCATTCATACAGTGAGTGGGTTGAGGTTGAGGTGATTATTCACAACCCATTAGATGCAAACAATCGCGCCCCGGTATTCAACTCTACAGATTGGGTTGGAGAAGTAATCATCTTCTGTGAAGAAGGTAGTCAAGATCTTGGTAGATGCGGGGATGGTGGAAGTGTGGTACTACCTCCATTTTTCTCCGACGCCGATGGTGATTTACTCGACTACGATGTTTACGATGACCCAGAAATTATTGCAAATAGTGATCTGCAACATGATGAATTGTGTGCTGATTTAATTTCCATTGATATTTATGGTAAAGTAACATATGACCCTGTGGGAATGTCTTTCCATACAACTGATATCGATTTATGGTCATGTGAAGGAATGAAATTTATGGCCAGAGATGGTTCATCTAATGCTTACACAATGAATGTTGATTTTATTGTTCGAGCAGTTTCATTTAGTGTTGAACGAATTGATGGAATCAATGAAATTAATGCTGGTGACACGGCTATATTCACAGGACAAGGTCGTCCAGGTGTTGAAGTGGTCGCCCGTTCCTCAAATACAGGCCTTCGTCTTAACAATACAATTGTTAGTGAAGACGGTACTTGGATTATGACTATACAAAGCAATAAGTTAGAGTCTGGAGTGAATGATGTAGCGTTTGAATACGGTGGCGATTCAACAGGACAGTCCCTTTCAGTACAAGTTGGTGCTACTGCTCAAGAGAGTGCATTAGGTTGGGTTCTTTGGGCAATTTTGGCTTTAGTTGTCTTAGCAGGACTTGGCGGAGTATTCATGTTCTTCTTCGTGGAGTTTGAAGATGAGCCGGAAATTGGAGATATCGAGGCACAAGAAACAGTAGAAGAGGACCCGTATGCTTGGGGTAAGGCGAATCAGGCGGATGCACAAGCCCAAGTGGCTGCACCTGCCCAACCAGTTGCTGAACCACAGCCCACTTACCCTGGTTGGAAGTGGGATCCAGAGACTAACCAGTGGATACCGGAATAATGGGGTAATTCTGACCTTTTAGGCGGAAGTATTGAATGGTTGCAGGTATCTATTCCATCAGGAGAGGAATGTTTTGGTAGTCACTAAACCGGGTGTTCAGGAAAGAATTCTGTTGCACTTACGAGACTTCGGAGACTATTCAAGCAAGGTTGAAGTTCCGTTTGCGTTGTCTCAAATGGGTATTGCAAACGCTGTTGCAATCGCTCGCAGCAACGTCCCTAGGGCAATTGCTGGATTAAAGGACCAAGGTTTGTTGATTGAGAGACAGACACACGTCACAGGAGTTACTCGTAAGCGGAAAGCCTACTTCCTAACTGATTCAGGTATGATTGTTGCAGAAGAGACTTGGGAACGTCTGTCTAATTATCCAGTGAGGTTGATTGGTCAAGAAGGAAGCACAAGTAGCACAACATTAGCAAAGGCGATTGAAAGTTCACCGTTTTCTATTAGGGCTGTTGACATTATTCGCTATATGGATGATAATGGCCTTGTTGACTTGCGCCCATTAAACCCTGAGTTGATACAAAGAGATTTGGCAAAACACGTTGAGAAGCAACTTGTTACTTCTCTTGAGGATTTACCTAGATTACGAAGTTTCTATGGTCGCGACACAGAAGTAAAAACAATGGTTGATCTTCTTGATGCTCGGTCTACAACTATTCTAGTTCCAGGGATTGCAGGGATTGGAAAAACTGCTCTTGCTGGTAAATTGATAGAGACTTTCACACATAAACGCAATTTGCTATACCACCGTGTACAAGATTGGGAGGGCTCAAGGGCCTTCCTTGAAGCGTGTGGCGAATGGTTAGCAACTATCGGCAATGATTCGCTGTCAGATTATCTTGCTGCTACTCCAGTTCCTGTGGCACAAATGTCAGTTGATTTGATTGTGGATTCACTCACTGATGTCCCCACTATCATCATCATAGATGATTTACACAAGGTTGCTGATGATATTTTGTACGCAGTTATTAGAGGATTAACTCAGCGTATGGATGACTTAGATGAAACCGGTTTGATTCTGTTTTCACGGTCTTTCAAATCAGTCGTGCCATTACGTGATGCTGAAGGAAAAATCACCACATTAGTGGTGCCTCTAGATGGATTAGATAGGGATGCTTGTAGGAATTTATTGCCATCACTGGAGCCAGTTGATGAGGTAACTTATCAGCACATTTACGGATTATCTAGAGGTCATCCTTTGGTTCTAAATTTGATTAATCGAGGCTCAATTGGAACCACTTTTTACGAGACTTTGGAAATGTATGTTGAGCAGGAAATTTTCAGCAAACTCTCAGGTGCTGAAAAACGATTGCTTGGCGCACTTGCAGTATTCAGAGAACCAATGCCTTTGGAAGCATTAAGCGGCCATGATTTAGAAACAGACTTGCTTGATGATTTAGTTGAGAAGGGTTTGGCTAGACAGGCAGATTCGGAAATGTACGATGTTCACGATTTGATTCGCGAATTTTTAACCCGTTCACTTGATTCTGATACGAATGTGCAATTACATGCTAAGGCGGTAGATTGGTATCGTACACGTAGAGAACGACCCGAGGAGCAGATTGAATTCCTATTCCACCTATCTCAAGTTGGAAATTCAGGAGAATTAGGTGAAGCGCTTGCTACTACGGGAGCAGATTTAGTTCAAGCAGGCCATATGGAATTATTTTCAATCCTTGATTCTGTTGACAAAGATTCGGTAGAGGATTCGGCATGGCCAGTAATTCTTGAACTTAGAGCTAATATTCTTTCAATGCAAGGTAATTGGTCAGATGCTAAATCCCATTACAATGAAGCAATCGAAATGCTTGGTTCTAGTAAAAAGGAAGAATTGATTCGAGCACGGATTAAATCTAGTTTAGCAGATATTTCAGTTACAATTGGTGAAGCCGACGAAGCACTTGCATTACACAAAGAAGCATTGGAGTCATTCATCAAACTAAACGACCCAAGAGGGGCGGCTAGAACTTACAACAACATGGGTTACATTTACCGCCGCCAGAGAAATGACAAGAAAGCCTTGGAGGTTTACGCTAATGTGGAAGAACTTCTAAAATCTGAAGATGACCCTGAACTAGTGGAATCTCGGATAAAACTCGCTTCTGCTTTCCTTGAGATGGGAGAGAATGACAGGGCAAAAGAACATGCGTTCTTGGCTTACGATGAGACTAACGAAGGTGGCAGTGCAGCACACCAAGCAAGGGCAAGAGCAGTTTTGGGAAGATACTACTCAAAGACCGGTGACCGAGAATTAGCGCTACACCATTACACCGGTGCTTTAGATGGCCTCTCTGAAGAGAGAGATCATCACGCTGAAGTAGAAATCACTTTGTTATTAGGTGAAGTTTTGGTGGATGCAGGACGTCGTGATGAAGCGATGGAATGTTACCGTGATGCCTTAGTGTTGGCTGAATCAAATGATTTCAGGGTGCTGATTGGTGAATTATTAGCGCGTCTTGGCGAAGCGGCTCCTGACCGTAGTAGGCGTATGGAATACCTACAACGTTCGCTCACTGTGTTTAGGGGACTAGGTGCAAATGACCGAATGCGTGAGATTCAGTCCAAGGTTCACCGCGCCTTAATGGGATAATCGGATCTTAGAATCCTGGTTGATTACTAGTGATGGTTACATTGTTTCCTTCAAGTAACACCCAAATTCTTTCTAAACCTGCTAATTCCACTTCGCCGCTATGGTTGGTGGCACTAGCCGAAGAGATATCTCTTGTGAAAATCAGAGTTCCACCTTTATCTTGCATTAATAGTCCATTATCGTCTAATACTAATCGTAATTGCAGATTTACTGCTTTAGATAACAGTAGGTCAACAGGCTCAGCATAGGTGACATCACCGCCTTGTCGGCTAGCAAGATCTGCTCTTTCTACTGCTTCTGCTATGGAATCTAAATTTTCCTCCATAGCCTGCTCTAACCATACATCACCACGTTCATCCTGAAGTTCCCAAGTCCAAATACTGAACACCGATAGGAATGATAGTCCAAGCAAGAAAGTTAACACATAGCCTAACTCAGTGGCTGCTGCAACAGTGTCGCGCATGAATTCTGAGTTGCGTCTCAAATAATCAACTCCGTATCGATAGATATCTGACTCAGTTGCAGATTGAACATTATCGGTTCACCAGACGCATGGTAAACCGCCTCAGGGCTAGAATGCGTCAATTGTACCCAGCCAACATAATCATCGAGGAGGTCAATGCGGCCTGGGAATGTCAACCAGTCTGCGCTGAAAGCTAATTCTTGTGACGATTCAGCAGCGATTGCTGCCCCATAAGGTCCATCCCATCCCCGTCTTATTTCGTGTGCTTGTACAGAAACTAACTGAACTCTTTGATCTAATGAAACTGTAAGAGCGACTTGGCTATTTCCGATAGAAGAACTATCTGCAGGCATGGTGAGAGGTATCGTAACTGCTAATCTTGGGCCGGGACCTTCTCGTGCAGGTGGGAGTACTAAGACATCGGCTTGATATTCGGGGTGATTGGTTCCAACAAACCCTCCGCGGTAACCAATTTCCATTCCGGAAACTGAACTTTGAAATTCATAGTTTAGCCGAGGTAAATGTGCACCCCAAGCAGCTGCTAAAGTGTCATGCGGCGCACCATTTTGAGGTCCCAATAGAGTAACTTCTACTCCCAAGGGGTGTGACCCATCCTTCCATGCGTCCTTCACAATAGCGGTGCTGTAGTGAGAAAAATCATCCCAAGGAAGGTTTAGTTCAACCCATCCTGAAGCCCAGTATCCAATTGGTAAGCATCTTTGCTCTCCATCTTGGCGGATTTCCATCATACCATCATCTCCGGCTACAGAAATAATTCTGAATGGGGCGTCATTGAGTATGTCTGTTGAGTTAACCGCAGTTCTCACTAAGTTTGAAGCCGTTGGAGAAAGAGTTGCTAATTGGCTACCAGTAGAATCATTCACAGTGATGTGAGGAGATTGACCTGCTTCAAGGTCTGCAATCAAGGTTAGAGATGTTTCAGGGCTGGCTTTCTGAATGAGAACACTTTCATCAGACGCTGATGTTGGTGTTGTATACGAATGTTCTAGGCCACTTGAGCGTCCAGTATCAGTGGCAGGAATCATCTCAAGAGAACCTGTGCGATATGAGTTACTAGCATCTTCTGCAAGCCAATGAATTTGAACTGGGCCTGTCGATTGAATCTGTGATGATACCGCTGGCCATGAAATTCGCATTGAACTCTGAGCAGAAATGGTGTTGAACAACCCATCAATCTGAACTGCAATTGACGTTGTTTCGGGATTTTCAATTAGAATACTACCCGCTGCGGCTGGTAGCGTGTGACTAATTCCCAATCCGCTGCCTCCATCATCAGGCCACACTGTTGCACCTGTGCCGCTTCCCCATACCATCATCAGTCTTGCAGGACTGCTCGAATGAACAGTCATCACGTCACCTGCTAATGTGGTAAAATCACCATTCCAAGTTGCAGGTGAACCGGTACTAGTAGCAGTGCCGGAGTTTGAATTCGAATCCCAACTAATGGTGGTTAAGTCAGAACTGACAAGATGAAGGCTAACAGACCCCGTTGGCATTGGAATTGTCCATGCCCTTCCTTTCCCATCTGAAGGGTTGGCTAGGTCAGGTTCAACCATAGTAACACCGCCAGTACCACGTAAGAATATGACTTTCAATGGACCATCAGATTGTAACCAACTTTCTCCAACTGATGTAGTTGACAACACTGAGCCAGGAATTAGAGAATAAGTACTGCTAGAAGCACCAGATGTGTATTCGACAGTTGTTTCATAGAGTGGTTGTTGAAGGCTGGTCGCTGGTGTGGCAAGAATTGTGCCACTAATGTTTGGAATCCTGTAATTCCAAGTAGCATCCTTATTCGCCCTAAGGTCTGAAAAACAAGCGGCAGAAACTTCACTTTCCGAATATCGAATTCTAGTTTTGTCATCTAAATCAAGTAAACCATCAAGACGAAAACTACCACCATCAACGAAGGCAACCGAGTACCATGTGCCCCCGTGCGCTAAGTTCCAACCCAATTCTCCTGTGTGTGGTCTGAGTTGTAAAGTTGCAGAATCACCTGGTAATCCATTTTCAGAGATTCTGACAGTCTCAGCCGCTAAGTCCTCCATCTGTCCTGCCATTGCTTGTCTTTCAACTGAGCCGTGTTTTTCATTGATTAGAGGAGTGATAGTAACCATCATCCCTGATATAATTCCAAGTACGCCAGCAAACAACAACACTGTTGCGATTGCCGCAGAAACCGCTTCATCGTTGAACCTGCGGCGCATCAGTATACCTCCACTGATTGCAATGTGACAACAAATTGGAACGGCACATCCCCAGGTAGAACGGTTATTCCGTCAAGCCCTGAGATACGTTCATGTGGCCCAAATCCTTGATATTCGTTTATTGATCCACCTGCTAGATATAGAGCATAATCACCAGTCCAGTGATGAATATATTGTGGGGATATTGAAGGGTCTCCGGCGATTTCAACTTCGACGATTAGATTTCGTGCTTCGCCGTCAAATAGTTCTTGCTCGCCTTTCGAATCAAGGTGCACATTGGTCATGTGTCGGCTTGCAGAAGCGCTAATATCAAGGTCGAGAAGGATTAGTGAGACTCTTGGAGTTCCATCAAGTAACAAATCGGTTTTGAAACGGGGGAATTGCTTGACTGCAACTGGATGATTTGGCAATTTTTCAATTCTTGCTCCATTTACCAAATCAACTGAAAATTCCCCATCGGTCAATACATTGTTGAGGCGGATTCCATCAATCGTAATCTCTAGGAAACGATGCGATATGGTTCCATGGATATCCTCTACTTCAATGACAACATTGCCAATTAAGCCTGAAACGGTGAAATCGTTTGTGCTATTTGTCATAGTAAATGTCTGTGTTGAAATTGAATCGGTGACCCTTACAATCGATGCTGTACGATTTAGGCTAGAGACTGTGAGCAAGTCACCATCCAGGGTGACTAATGTCCGATCACTACCACCTAGGTCTGCTTGAATTTTCCATATTTCAGCATCTTGTAATGGGTCCATTGACCGAGAAAGTTGAGCATTTTGTTGCACTAAACCACTTCCTTCTGGGCTTTGGGCAGCAATTAAAATTCGGTCATTTAACTGAGTCGCCGCAACTGTACCAGATGACCATTCGCGGTTGTCGCTGATATCTTCGAGAAATGGAGCAAGTAGAACAAACACACTACCAATTACAGTGACAACCATGGCTAACAGCATAGTAACTCCAAGGATTTCGCTAACCGCATCCTCGTTATGGCTCCCGCTCCGCCTCACAGATGCGACTAAACCTCCCTGTTCTTATGGGTTCGCTGTGTGAAACATCGCCGTAGGCGATATTTCTGACTAAGGTCTACCCCGAAATCAAATATCACTCATGCCGATGGCAGCAGAATGAATTTGTGTGATATCAACCAATCATTCTGATTCAAACAAGCAAGATGTAATCTCTGTTCTAATCTACTTGCTTTTCCAGTTTTCAAATAGCAATTTTTTCGGACTCTGCTTGGCCCAAATAATGGGCGAATTCCGGACCTTCTTGGGTACTGATTGAGATGTCACCTGTGAACACCTCATCAATCTCCATTAGGACCTCACTTTCAGCTAAATGTGGGGCATTGTTTTGAACACTTAAGTGGCTCAAAACAATACTTCGAGTATGGTCTCCTACAACATTCGATAACAGGTCCGCAGTTTGCCGATTAGACAAGTGCCCACCGCGTCCAGCAATTCGTTGTTTAAGGCGTTCTGGGTAGGGGCCGTTCCACAACCGATCAGAATCATAATTTGCCTCTATGGAAATGTGTACACATTCAGCCATGTGGCGGACTAATTCATCGTTCCAAGAACCAAGGTCCGTTACTACTGCAGCTCGCTCTCCGCGATGGGATGCAATGAATCCGACATTATCGGCTCTATCATGATTAACGGATACAGGGAGAATACTCAAATCACTACCTACATCAATGCGTGTCAAGGGCTCAAACAAGTGGCATTCATTTACTGGATCCATACCTAATTTAGCACAAGTTTCAAAGTTAGCCCAAATTTTTGTCCCCCATCGTTTTTGGGTAATGGCGGCACCCCTTGCATGGTCAATATGGTGGTGGCTAATCAGAATAGCATCGAGTTCTTTTGGAGATAGTTCCAAGAGTTCTAGGCGTTTCTCAATTTGTTTACCAGAAAATCCACAATCAAGTAGGATTTTTGTCTCATCAGTGGCGATTAGGGTGGCGTTTCCACCAGAGCCTGAACCAAGGTGAGTGATTGAGAGGGTCATCCAAATGGGGGCGGAGCGCGGTCACCCCTTGAAGGAGCCCCCTGAACTCAGTCAAATACTAGGTTTTGATATCCCTATGATTAGTTGCCATCGGGCTAAGATTTTGTTTGGTAATACCGTATATTTTCTACTTTATTCTATTGATTTTGTTGATTTCAAAAAAATATGAAAATAATGACTTAAGGTAGTTTTTCACAGCATACCACAAACGCTTGTATGAACTGTGCTCCATCAGCATCATAAGGAAACCCGTAGGGTTCTCTCGTAAACAGCGGACGCTGTAGGTGAGCCCATGCGCAGAAAACAGACAGTTCTCTTCATCACTTTGCTATTATTAGGAAGCCTTGCATTCGTCTCAATGTCCAGGCCATCTTCAGAGGTTGATTCAGTTCACCCTGATGACACGACAGGTGAAGGCCCACCAATAACTGACACCGATAAAGACAAGATTCCAGACTTACACGAGCAAATGTATAGTGTTGATAGAAACATAACATTAGATGATGTGGTTTACACAATAAGTGGACTTGATTACGAAAATGCTTCTGATAACGAATCTGACTTTGATAATGATGGACTAAATTCTCTTGAAGAATATTGTTGGCCTTACGATTTAGAACACTGTTTTGTTGACCGTAAATCACTCACTGGTATACCCCCTGAATTAACCGAATCTGGGATGCGAGAGTTCCTAGATCCAAGGCTTGCGGATACTGATGGAGATGGATTACCTGATGGTTACGAGATATGGATGTGTATGCGGGAAACCGGTGCGAAAAATGAATCCATGGCTTGGGAATGTGACGGCTTTGACCCGTTAAACTCTCATGATGGCCAAAACGACTCCGACCGATGTTGGGATGGTGAACTTGGTTGTGGAGATGGATTTGATGTAGACCGAGATGGAATCATTGAGGTACATGAGTGGTATACAAATGCCGAAGAGTACAATTACAATGCAGCAGATAATTGGACTACGGAAATTCACGGGTTGCGTTGTCTTGATTTGATGGATGCGTGCGCTGATAATGTTACTCGGCCTACTGGCTCACCAGGTTGGCTTGGAACCGACCCGTTGCGAAATGATAGCGATTTTTATTATTGGTCTGGTAGCCGTGAATTAGCGAAAAGTAGCCGCGGCGATGCAATACCTGATGGCTGGGAAGTTTTCTTCGGACTAGATCCTTTGAATGAATCTGATAGCCTGCTTGATGGTGATTATGATGGCTGGGATTTGAATCGAGATGGAATGATTATGCCAGACGGTTCAAGAGCCACTGTTTACATCGGTGAAGCCTATTCTAATTTAGAAGAATACTATACTTTCATTGATAATGGCACATGGGTAAGAGCTGGACTCAAATCAACTCTTCTTGGTGAGGTTGATGCGATGGTATCAATGTATGACCAAGGTACTAGCCCAAGAATCATGCATCATGACGTACGGGCTTTACAAGCCGATGAAGTACTTGGTTTGCTATATGTTGGCACCAAGCGCGGTTTGACGATCTTTGAACCAAGCACTGGTGGTAGTTGGGATTTAGCCCTCCCACCCGGTGGGGAATTATTTGACATGATTTTGTGGTCTGACCAAGGTGGTGAACAAAGACTTGTTCTTGCTACTAACGGCGGAATTGAAATCTGGACTCTTGATGGCGAAGGATTCCTCAATCAGAATGCTGGAATTTCAGGCGTTGAAATGGAGCCAGTCAATGGGCTCTATCAACTAGATACAGGGTCAGGTAACCTTGACTTGTTAGTCTCTAGCGACGGTTCTCAAGCATGGACATTAACAATCGATGGCTCTGGGCAAATCACAGATTTGAGAGAAGCTGAAACTCTCATGGAAGCCTTAGAAATTGAAAATGCAACCATTCAGGCGATTGCACACACATCTGTAAATGGTGGTGCCAAGAAACTCTATGTCGGCACTGATCACGGATTCTTAGTAGCAAGCACAGAAGATGTCATTGGCGATTATCCTGCACTATGGATATTCAATGAAACAGATGCTGAAAATTATGTCCGTCAAGCAAATCCTCAGAACATTTCCCATTCTGCAAATGTTAGGACTCTCGTACTAGATGGGCCGCGTCAACCCGATGGTTCAATCTCTAGTACCCAGACACTTTGGGTAGGAACTGCAGGAGGTGTGCACCAATTTTCCCTATTAGATGAGGCCGACCCTTCCATTGCTTTCTCTAGAGACCGCATGCAGAATGATGAATACGATTTAGAAGGCGCCAATGATATTCATGCGATATTACCACTTGGTGATGAGATATTAATTGGTTCAAGGTATGGTACTTGGACTTTAGATGGTGACCACGCTAGAGCATTGGGGATTGATGAACAACAAACAAGAATTCCAGGTTTTGTCACTGAAATTATAGTGATGGATGTGCTTGGTAATGATACCGTATTCGCTGGGTTACATCCGGGTAGGTATTCCAATCGTATGCTGATAAATCCGTTTAGTAACGACTCAGACCTTGATGGGATGCCA
>JACNFL010000030.1 GCA_014384685.1 Methanobacteriota archaeon | reverse complement strand
GTCGTTCCGACTGGGGATCTCCCATTTCTTGCACATTGAATACTTGCATTCATTTCTGCATGACCCGTTAAATCATATTTCACAGGTCTCTCAAGGCGGTCTGGGTGATCTTCAACACCACGCGGCAGTCCGTTATACCCTGTCGCAAGAACTTGTCGCCTCGGAGAGACACTTACTGCTCCCACACCTCTTGATGGATCTTTACTCCATGTTGCAATGGAATTGGCTAACTCAAGAAATCGTGAATCCCATTTATCAATCATTGTTACCTCTTAGGAACAACACCAGCGATTCTGAATCTTAAAACTTCTTCATCTGGCACATCAGTCTGTACCAGCAATTCTGCATTAATTGGTCCTTGATGAGATGTAGGAAGGGTCCCGCTCACGATTAAGTCATACGAACCATCCAAATTTTGAACTGCTGTGCCGTTTATTCCTGAGACCGTAGGACCCAAAATTGCTGTATTCAAGACTTGGAAGGGTTCACCGTCAACTCGATAAATTCGATTCCGCTTATGAAATGTCCCGCCTTTTTGAAGGGTGCCAACACTCATAATGTGATTGTCTGCACGGATTTTCCCAAAAGTTTTACCATTCGCAAACACAGTAAATTCATGAAGTATTGGTGATCCCTCAGGTGTAATTCCGTTGCCCTTAACTTTCAGTTGACTATGAAATGCGCCCCAAGGCATCTCTGGACTTACATTTATCCGAATTCTGCGAGGCTGACCCTCTGGGACTTCAAGTTCTTCAGCTGAAATATATTGCCCATGCTTACCAATACCTGTCATCGATAGAATGATGAATTCTGGGTCTACTGGAGCGAACTCAAATTCGACTGAATGAGGTTCACCGAGAGTCATTTCGTCAAGTGATAAGAACTTATTCTTCACATCTACGAATTGATTCACATAGGAACGAATCCAAAATGCTTTTTCAGGATTGTTTACCGAGTTCGAAAAGATAGTCACTTTTTTATCTTGCTTATTTGATTTCCCTTGGGGATCAAAAGTAACTGTAATGGTTCCAGATTCACCCGGTTGCAATACTGTCTTGTCAGCAACCGGTGTTGTGCAACCACAACCCGCCTGTAATCGACTTAATACGAGTGTCTTTGAGCCAGTATTTGTAAATGGGAAGGTGGTTGTTACCTTTTGGTAATCCCAAATAGCACCGAAATCTCGTTCCTCTACTTCTAATGAAATATCAGCACCGCGCGATGTGGGCTGCTGGGGTGTTGAACTTGGGGTTGTCTGAATGTTGATTTGGTCGTTCGCGGCTGAAATCGGGACCTGATCAACAACCTGATTACTCACCTCTGTTTGTTCACAACCAAGTAAAAGGCAAACGGTCATCGATAGAATGCAAAGTAATTTCATGTAATTCATTGTACCATGGCTTCCTACAGTAAAAGGAGAACTTGTATGAACGCATACATCAAACACATTATTACTCTGCCTTTAGTGATTTCTACCATGACCTTGCTCACATACTCTCAACAACAAAATGAGGTGCCAGCAGAGACGATGGCACGGATGATGAAATTAGGGGAGCAGCTCGCAACACCAAATTCAAACCATTTCTTTTTAGAGAAATTCGCTGGTCAGTGGAAGACGTCTTCAACAGTGATGGGGATGGAACCGTCTTCTGGTAGTGCATCGTATTCCATGATTCTTGGCAATCGGTTTCTTGATGGAATGCATGACGGAGATTTCATGGGTGTACCGTTCATTGGCAGGCTTACTCTTGGATATGACAATTACAAACATAAATTCGTCGCGTCGTTTATTGATAATCTTGGTACCTCGATGAGAAGTGCAGAGGGCTTACTCGATCGAACTGGAAAAAAACTTTCGTTATGGGGTGAGATGGATGAGTGGCTGACTGATGAACATGACAAGATGGTGTTATACCAATACCAGATTGTTGATTCAAATACAATTCTTTTTGAAATACACGACCTTGCTTTAGAAAAAGATTCCAAAGTCATTGAAGTTACGTATTCTCGCATGACAGATGAATAAAAAAGGACACCTTCAAATGAAGGTGCCCTTTGAAATCAATCTAGAGAACGTTACTGCGTATTGATTCGATACGCAGCGTTGCCTGTTCCCTCTTGGACTGTTCCGAATCCGAAACCTCCATTCGGGTTGGCTTGCCAGAAAGAACCATCGCCAAGAGTTGAACCTGCAATGCCCGTCTGACCTGCAACCGAGAAATCGTTCCAAGGGATCACTGCGAAGTAATACTCACCAGCTGGGAGTACTGCGTTGATATTCAAACCGATTAGTTCGCCTTCACCAGTCCATGTAAGGATGGCAGGTGTCACAATGTCTATTGAATACACATCACCAACAAGATCACTACCAGCAGCGGCAGTTGAACTGTAGATACTCACTGTGTAATTCGTGATCGATGAAATATCTGAATAGCCATTCCAACCATCAATCACAGCTTCAATAGATGTGATTATCGTTTCTGAATCAAACGAGAAGTTGTCAAGTGTTGCGATGTTGTAAGCCTCATTCGCTACTTCAAAGATTTGACTCGCAGTGATATTGCCATCGAGCATCGAACCATCTGAAGGACCAACTTGGTCAGTGTTCGCACATTCAATACTCATACAATCAGTGCTTTCGCCCATGAACAATCCACCAAACGCGGCACAATCTTGATCTGTTGTGTTATCTAAGCATGAATCAGCAAAACAACAAGCGCCTGGGATTGGCAAACAATCGTTGACATCAGCACACGTTAAGTTATCGCCTTTGTATTCACCTTCTGCCACTAAGCAATCTGCTGCTGAGAGAATTTCACAG
The DNA here is from genome assembly GCA_014384685.1 of Methanobacteriota archaeon. Next base: position 54 of record JACNFL010000030.1, on the reverse strand, counting down.
GTGTCATCAAGAAAACAACATGGACCGGTGTAGATACCACATGCATCTGCTGCG
>JACNFL010000025.1 GCA_014384685.1 Methanobacteriota archaeon | reverse complement strand
GCCTGCAAATCCTTTGACAAATCGATGCCACTAGATTTCTTGAATTCTGCAACAGCCCACTTGATTACTTCTTCATCAAAATCGTCGCCACCGAGTTTGTTGTTTCCTGCAGTTGCTTTTACCTCAATTTGCGGTTGACCATCAATTAGATAGATTTCAAGAACAGATACATCGAATGTCCCGCCACCCAAATCGTAGACTAAAATTGTCTGGTCGTCTTCTTTGTCAACTCCAAAAGCAAGTGCTGCTGCAGTTGGTTCATTGATAATACGCAATACTTCAAGGCCAGCAATTCTACCAGCATCTTTAGTTGCTTTACGCTGAGCATCAGTAAAATATGCTGGACAGGTAATCACAGCTTGCTTCACTTCTTGTCCAAGATATGCTTCAGCATCTGCTTTCATCTTCTGGAGAATGAACGCTGAAATTTCTTGAGGAGTGTATTCAGCATCATCAATTTTCTGAGTCCAATCGCTACCCATCTCTCTTTTTACAGAAAGAATGGTGCGATCAGAGTTGGTTACTGCTTGGCGCTTGGCGGTTACACCGACCATGCGTTCTCCATCAGTTGCAAAGGCGACTACGCTTGGCGTAGTTCGCGCACCTTCAGCGTTAGCGATTACTATCGCTTCCCCACCTTCAATAGTCGCTACACAACTATTTGTCGTTCCTAAATCAATTCCAATTACTGGGTTTTTTACCATTTTTTCACGTCCTTCAAATTATTAGAGTCATATCCAATATTCCGTTGTTAATCGTCCATTCATCCATCCCTTCAACAACTCTACCAATGTTGTACTTACGTACTGGCCTTGGCCTTCCTTCAACCATTACGCTGACAACTGAGTTATCATTGGTGAGAACGATTTCAACGCCTTCGCCACTATCATCAATCTCATCGATTCGGCTACAATCAAGAGTCAAAATCATTCTGTCACCATCAATGAAAATATCTTCTTCATTTACAGGTATCAACTCTTCAGAATCGGATTTTGTTTCTTCCGATGTATCTACTTCAATAGATACTGGCTTTTTTTGTGGGAATTTGCCTCCCATCATTTTTGCTAAATCATTCATGGTTGCTTCTAAGTTCAATTCGATTTTTTCACCAGCCATCTGTTCTGGATCTATGCCCATTTCTTCAAATTGGCCACGAATTTGGTCCATCATACCTCGAATTGTTTCTGTATCCATTGGCATTCCCATGTCATTAAACATCTTTGAGAGTTGCTCTAGGAGTTGCTCTTCCCAGTCTTCCCCGCCTGGTGTAAATTCTTTTTCTGACATGCCAAACACTCACTTGTTAACCTGTGGTTGTATAGTGCGAATAGCCAGCCATATATGAACCCTTGCGATTCACTACATTCATACATCAAGTATGTAACATGCAGAATTAACTCATCAAAAGGATAATCCGTGCTTAATTTTGGCTGGTGTTGAAGGTTATTTCACTCCACTATCACCCGTCCATCGGCCTTAAGAAACACCCGTCTCTCGGCTTGGTTAATGGTAACTCAAGAGCACGAGTCTCTACTCAGTGGGACCGAGCGTTCACAGGGTCGTGTTGCATTGCGAAACAATGTTGCAGCGGCTTCTGCATTAGCAGATGCAGTCCGTAGTACCTTAGGGCCAAAGGGCCTTGACAAAATGCTAGTCAGTGGTGAAGGAGGTGTAACTGTCACTAATGATGGTGTTACAGTGCTTGAAACCGCCAAGGTAGAGCATCCAACTGCTAAGATGTTGATAGCACAATCTAGTGCCCAAGATAGGGAAGCTGGGGATGGCACCACAAGTACAGTTATTTTGACTGCAGAATTACTACAGAATGCATTAGAGTTGATTGAGATGGGAGTTCATCCAACTCTAGTTGAGAAAGGATACCGCTTGGCAAGTAAGGAATCCATGAATCACCTACAAGAGATTTCAATAGAAGCCACAGAAGAAGATTCACTACGCTCAGTAATGACTTCACTATCAGGTAAATCAGACGAGGGGGTTCGCCGTCATCTCTCACAACTTGCAGTTTCTGCTGCCACAGCATTAGCAACGGGGGCAAATGGGAAAATTGAGGCAGATCCAACTTTAGTCAAGAAAGTAAACGATAGCGGCCGACCTAGTACTGAAAGCGAATTAGTGTCGGGATTAGTGATTGCAAAAGAGCCGATTCACACAGAAATGCAGATGTTTCCAGATGGCGGTAAAATCCTCATTCTTGATGGTGGAATCAGCCGTCGTAAACCCGACCTTGATATCAGTCTCAAAGTTACTGATATTGGTATGACATCAGCTCTTAATGCACAAGAGTTGGAAGACATTAGAAATCGCGTAGATGTCATTGCAGCAACTGGCTGTAATCTTCTATGTGCACGTGATGGAATAGATGATGATGCTCGTGGAATGCTACTTGATGCGGGGATTACAGCCTACCGTAGAATTGAGAAGCCGGACCTAGAATTATTGGCCCGAACCACAGGTGCATTGGTAGTTCACGAGCCCACTTTAGCCAAGCCAGAAGACCTTGGTAACTTCACTTCACTCAACACTCAGAATTGGAATGGTGTCTCACAGATGCAACTCATCGGTAGCGAAAAGGGGGGACTCACATTGATTGTTCGTGGTACTACTAAGACTCGGATTGACGAAGTCTCCCGAGGCTTTGATGATGCATCAGGAGTTGCCTGCGGTCTTGTAAGAGACCCACGGATTTTGCCAGGTGGTGGCGCAACTCAGATGGCTTTAGCCCGCCACTTGCGAAAGATTGCACCAACTGTTCCCGGGCGAGAACAATTAGCAATTGAGGCTTTTTCCGGTGCACTAGAATCTATTCCGAGAATCCTCGCTGAGAATGCTGGGCTTTCTCCTCTTGATGAGGTGCTAAGA
>JACNFL010000026.1 GCA_014384685.1 Methanobacteriota archaeon | reverse complement strand
GAAGTGTTACAGCATTACCAATTTGGGGATACCAAAGTGACAATGATGTTGCATGCCTAAGTGATGGTACCTTGCAGGTTGCCCTTGCAAATGATTCCGGAATGGGGGAAGTATTGTCAGTAAATGGTAGCAATGTCACATCGTTGATGACTTCGTCATTGACTCCAACATTTGATTTGAAGTCACATATTCTGAATCAAAACATGGTGTTGTTTACCGAACAAACCCAAACGTCTGATGCAAAACTCTGTACCATTAGTACAGCGAATTGTGTGGCTTTGTCAATTGGTTATTTTTCAAGTGATTTGTTTAGCGCAGGAAGTACTGGAGATGGTGTTCCTTGGATAGCCTTTGATGGCGGTCCAGGCGTAGAGCGAATGACATTGGCAATCATTCATGGTTCAACGGTTGAGCCTGTGTATACCGTAACAGCAGCAGGTGATATTTGCGGTGTTGATATGGAAACTGATGCCGCTGGTGTAATCAGAGTTGTAGCATGTCACTTTGATTTGAACTCAAACAACCGTTTGACAAGTTATCGTATTTACAACGATTGGGACCGCGATTTCGTGCCACTGCCATGGGACGACGTCCCTCGTGTTGGTGGCCAATGGAATGATGCTGATGTTGATGGATATGGAGACAATCCTGATGGTCCTGCTCCCGACCAATGTACTAGCAGTGGTACGGATTTACTTGATAGAGGAAGTAGGTGGGGATACTTCGGTTGTAGTGACCAAGACTTAGATGGTTGGGCAGACGCTGTTGATATTTGTCAAAATACTAGAGGCAACTCATGGGTTGACAGAAAAGGATGTGAAGACTCTGATGGAGATGGTTGGAGTACAGATGCTGACCAAAACCCAGTGAATTGGCATCAACAGAGAGATACAGATGGAGATGGTCATTATGATAACCACGGTTCTGATTGCTGTGGTGGTTCTTCAACTGATATTTATCCATTGAATGGAAACCAATGGGAGGATTTGGATAATGATGGTTGGGGGGATAATCATAATTTCCAATTTGCCAACGAAACCCTTCGTTTATTCAACGGCCATGACGTTGATGGTGATGGTACTCCTGATTGGTTCAACATTGATTGGACAGGTGATCAATGCCCTGAGTTACAGGGTTTTTCTGCTCATGACCGTGGGGGTTGTTTAGACACCGATGGTGATGGGTGGTCAGACCCTCATGTGGCTCAAAATCAAAATGAAGCAACTTGGGCATACAATCGTAGTCAATGTAATGCGATAGATTCCGATGGCCGGAATGGATGCGCTGATAATTGGCCCGGCGGAAACGGAAATTCAGGTGAACCATGCGGTAGCATCGCTAACTGTTCTCAACAATGGCATGATAAAGATGGAGATGACTATGGAGATAATACCACTCCAGATGCTTGGCGGCAAGATGCTTTCAATGAGGATCCAAGCCAGTGGAATGACACCGATTTGGATGGTTTTGGAGATAATCCCGCAGGTACTACTCCTGACGCTTGTCCAGTAGATTGGGGTAACTCAAGTGTTGATAGATTCGGGTGTCAAGATGATGATGGTGATGGCTGGTCTAACCCAGATTCTTCAGAAAGTGCACACCCTGCGGGCAACGCCGATTCAAATAGCTCTAATCCGGATCAATGGAGAGATTCCGATGGCGATGGTTTTGGAGATTTCACAAATCGTACAAATGGAGATTTCTGCCCTCAACAATTTGGTTATGCAAATGGGGATGGTGGACGCGGATGCCCACTTCCTGCAGAGGATTCTGATGGTGATGGTATCATCGATGATGACGATATTTGTGGTAACACAACAATTGGTGAGGTGGTTGATACCTCTGGTCAATGGATGGGTTGTTCTGAAAATCAAAAGGATGACGACGGTGATGGTGTCTCAAATTCGCTAGACCGTTGTGCTAACACAACTGCGCTTGCAGAGGTTGATGTAAACGGTTGTAGTCAGGACCAATTGACACTTGATACCGATGTAGATGGTGTTCCTGACATTGAGGATGAATGCCCTAATACCGATTCGCTCCAAATTGATGAGTATTTTGATAATGTAACTGGATGCGCTACATATCAACTGGATGAGGATAATGACGGTGTTTCAAACGCCTTAGATGAATGTCCAGGGACTACTGATGGCGCAGAAGTGGATGAAGTTGGTTGCCCACGAAACGACATTGATACAGATGGCGACGGCTTCTTTGATGATGTAGATAAATTCCCTCTTGAGCCAACCCAGTGGGGTGACTTAGATATGGATGGCTTTGGTAACGAATTGAGTGGTTTCCAAGGTGATAGTTGTACAAATGTTGCTGGTAATTCAACAGGCTCACCAAACGGTGACCGTTGGGGTTGCCCAGATACAGATGGTGATGGTTGGTCAGACCCTGCTGCAGGATGGGGTGTTGAAGAAGGAGCTGATGCTTTCATCAATGACCCAACCCAATGGAAGGACAATGATGGTGATGGATTTGGTGACAATATTACTGGTTTTGAGGGTGATGAATGCCCACTTTCGCCCGGAGTTAAAGATGGCGTTCAAGGAGTCGGTTGTCCAGCAGCAACCGGTGCTGATGGAAACGTTGTAGGTGAGTGTACAAAATGGGAGGATTTTTACAATCCATCATTAAGTCCAGGAATGATAGTTCCAGATGAATACCAATCTTGTGAATGGTACGATGAGTGGTATGGTTCAACCGAATCTTCAACATTACCTTTGAAAATGATTGGCATCGGTGTAGGGGCTTTACTGGCTTTAGTCATCATCTCTTTGATTGGTATTAGAATCATCCGTGGTGGGGATGATTGGGATGATGATGACGATGATTTGTATGATGAATTTGAAGAGGATGACGATGATGATATATT
>JACNFL010000027.1 GCA_014384685.1 Methanobacteriota archaeon | reverse complement strand
TGGCGAAGAACTCAAGCAAGTCAGATAAGTTGCCATCTGCACCGCTCAAAAAGCGAAGTAGATTACGTAGAATCCTAGCCTTCATCCCTTGGGCAGTAAGAGGTGGCTACAAAGTTGCCAAAAAACTGCCAAAAGACAAGCGTCAAGAATTGATTGCAGTCGCAAAAGACCCCGATGCATGGGGTGAAGCAATCGCAAAAGGGTGGGATGCCACTAAAGTAGAGGCGATTGAGGCTAAAGATGGGTTTGTAACCCTTGCTAAAATCGCCATAGGGAGGAAAACCAACAGGTCTGAAAGAAAGCAAGCAACAGCACAACTTGGAATGCTTGGTCTTGTTGTATTGCCACTTAGAGTGTTTCTAATTCCAGGTTCTGAAATTTTACTCGGCGTAGCCGCATTTGTCATCCCTTGGAGGCTTGTCCCAGACAAGTGGATTCCTTTCCAATCGCTAAGAGACAATCCGGATGAAGAGATTCAGAAGCAGAAAAAGAAGAGACTCAAACTGTTCAGAAAAGACCGTCAAAGAATAGTCGACAAACTCGATTGAGTTCAGTCAGTTGGTTTAATTTCTTGTTCACTAACATGTGTCGACCAAATTTCCCAATTACCCCCTCCATTCATGAAATCAGCACATCCTAGTAAGGTCATGTTCCAGTCTTCTAGGTACCCATCAGTCCAATAGGTGCCCGGTGCAAAAACAATCCATTGTACATTGGAGAGATTACCACGATTTTCCAGTTTCACCCCATTTACTAGTTCATCTTGCCACCCAGAATCAGGAGACCTCCAGTGTCCGGTTATGTTTCTTTGATCTACGTCGTCAATCTCCGTATGGAATGTGTAGAGGTAGTGCATTCCCAAAGTACCATCATGAATGAATAGGAAATCTTCCCCATCTTCCATGTTATTGTCCAATACTTCAGCCGCTTCGTCAGTCCAGTAGGTCTGTCCGTGTATTCCCGCAAGTAGGGAAATTGGAATGATTAGCAGGATTCCAACAGCGAATACGGCACTTTTTTTTCCAGGACTTTCAAGAGATGGAAGGTCAGGATATAGGTGATTAAGGTGGGCCAAAAGCATCAGAATTGGAATCATGATAAGTGATATGTAGCGACCATTATTACCCATCGTCCACATAACCCAAGGCCAATCTGCGTTCCAAATTATTGATTCATAAGTCCATAATGCTGCGACATAAATCGTGATTGCTGTAGTGAATCCAGTGATTGTAATCGCTAAGAAGGTAGTCGGCATATCTTCAGTATTAACGAGTTTCTTCCAAGCAGAGCAAATGAAAGGCCAAATCATCATTCCAAATAATGAGTATATCAGAACAATATCAAAAATTGCAACGATCAGGGCAAAGAAAAATCTTGGTGCATTCATTGAGATAACAGAGAGCGTTGCACCTCCACCACTTGCCCCAATAACCAGCATGGTTATCCCAACAACAACTGAAGTCAGCAATCCGCCGCGCAGCGGATTGCGAGTTACAGAGTGAAGTGCTGGCAGATAGAAGTCAATCAAATGATATGCCAATACAGCCAAACCAAAGAAGACCCCATACATTGGATTGATTCCCTTCAACATCATGATTCCCATCATGCAAATAGCGGATGCAAAAGCACCACCAATGCGGTATTCAATTCCTTTCTCAGCAACTAATTTTGCGTTGATTAAAACAATCATAACAACAAACATTGCAATTGTTGGTTCGGCATAGGCCCTTCCAGTTGAGAAAACAAATGTTGGATAAATTGCAATTAATGCAGCAGCTCTTCTACCATTTCCTTCAGAGAACATTCCGTATGCAATTCCCCCGAGGCCAATTAGCGCCAAGGTGAGTGCAATTGCCAATCCCCTAACACCCATTTCTCCAAGAGAAGATGGGGCTAGAGATAGAGTCCATTCATCGTTAGAAGGTGCGTAATCAGGGTCACTTGCTAAATTGTCAATTGGTCGTGTGTGACCCCAAATAAGACTCCCATCATCATCTTCAGCAAGACGAGTATGGGTGTCTACTCCTAATTCGCTGGAAAATGCAGTAAACACATTGAGTAGAATGCCACCAATCAGTAACCATTTCCAGAACTGTTTGTTATCAACAAATGACCACCAAGCCGTCGCCGATTCATCGGCAATTTCGGATGACAAATTTTCGGCCGATTCGTCGGAAGAATCGGCATCATCTATTGCTTCCACAATTTTAGGCTGAAGTCAGATTGCAATTGAGCCTTCGGCTCAATCAGAAATCAAAAAGCGAGGTTTGCCCACCTGAGCGTAATCTGCCAGCGGCTTCCATCCGATTCAGTGCTCTGCCAATCCTTCGCTCAGAGAAGTCGTGTCCATCCACTAGCATTTCTCGCAACCCTTCTTCGTCACACATTCCATGATTTGCAAGAGGTTCGTCTGAGGCTGGGTGGTTCAGGAAAAGTTCCCTTATCTCCCCAAGTTGTTGTGGAATTTCCTTGTCTTTTGCGGCGCACACTTCCTCAATTGTTCCATATTCACGTATCAATTTGAGACCAGTCTTAGGTCCAATTCCCTTGATTCCAGGATGAAAATCAGTACCCACCATGATACCAAGGTCAACAAGTTGTTCGTAGGTTAGGCCATTCTCATCCAAAAGTTCTGCCAAGACAATTCGCTCAGCATGAACCATTCTTCCGAACTTTTTCGTACCATGTGAGGTGAGGTTCCTCACCATTACTGGTGCTCCATAGAGTAGTGTATCCCAATCTTGGCTTGCTACTGCATCTACATCTCCACGAGCACATCTAACCGCAGCGGCTCCCTCTGCTTCCATCGGCGCTTCGATGTTAACAATTCCAAGCAAGTCCAACATCGCACGTGTTTCAGCCACCATCTCACGAGTGTAAGATACAATTTGTGAGC
>JACNFL010000104.1 GCA_014384685.1 Methanobacteriota archaeon | reverse complement strand
TGCTGACCTATTTGTTTATTGGCCGAATTAGCCGACCTCAAACTCGCGTCCTCTAAGGAACTGCCCAAATCCCATCTTCTAATTGTGTAATTGAGCACCTATGAGGGCAATAAAGAAAAGCGGCAGGACATCTTACGCAAATGAAGTTGAATAAGAATCGGTAATTGTTTGGGAAGTACAGGAAGAACATTGGAGGAATAGTATATGGAAAGCGAAGTAAAGCAAGGCGGAATAGACATAGACCTTAGCTCTGAATTTGTTGAACCAATGCTGAAACCAAATCTCGACAGATTCGTTTTATTCCCCATTAAATACGATGATATTTGGGAAATGTACAAGATGGAGCAAGCCAGTTTTTGGACTGCAGAGGAAATCGATCTCGCCCAAGACAAGAAGGACTGGGACACTTTAACCGATAATGAAAAGCATTTCCTTAAACATATTCTCGCCTTCTTTGCCGCAAGCGACGGTATCGTAAATGAAAACTTAATCACAAATTTCGCCGATGAAGTACAATGGGCTGAAGCCAGAGCATTCTATGGTTTCCAAATCATGATGGAAAATGTTCACGCTGAAACTTACTCTCTATTGATAGACACGTACATCGAAGACCCAAAAGAAAAAGACCACTTATTCAAAGCCCTTGAAACTGTACCTTCTGTCAAAAAGAAAGGTGAATGGGCAATGCGCTGGCTATCGCGTAAGAAAGGTAATTTTGGCGAAAGACTGGTAGCATTTGCAGCAGTTGAAGGAATCTTCTTCTCTGGTTCATTCTGTGCCCTATTCTGGTTAAAAAAGCGCAACTTGATGCAAGGCCTCACTTTTTCAAATGAGTTGATTTCTCGTGATGAAGGCCTCCACTGTGACTTTGCCTGCTTACTTCATTCTAAGTTAGTCCGTGGCGCTGGTGAAAACCGCATCCGGCAGATAATCAGTGAAGCCGTTGAAATAGAAAAGAGTTTCATTACCGAGGCTTTACCAGCATCATTGATTGGAATGAATGACAAGTTAATGGCGCAATACATTGAGTTCGTCGCAGACCGCCTAATGATTGAACTTGGCTGTGCGAAAATATACAATGCCGAGAACCCATTCCCGTGGATGGAAATGATTTCAATGCAAGGGAAAACTAATTTCTTTGAGAAGCGAGTAGCGGAATATCAGAAGGCAGGTGTAATGCAAGGAGCGACTCTCGGTTCGGTACAAACTACCTTTTCTATGGAGGAAGACTTCTAAACCCTCCGCGCAGCGAAGGGCTTACGCACAATTCAAAAACACTCGGGGGGGTTATAATTTGGGACTAAAAGTAGTAAATAGACAAGGGCAAAAAGAAGATGTGCGTTTTGACGCAATTCTAGAGAAGTTAGTAAGGCTATCAGAGGGATTAAATTCAGACTGGGTTGACCCAGGAATGGTTTCTAAACTCGTTATTGAGGGATTATATGACGGGGTTACTACTCGCCAATTAGATCAACTCGCTGCTGAAACGGCAGCTAGCCTTGTAAGCCATCACCCCGATTATAGTTACTTGGCAGCCCGAATCTGCATTGACGACCTCCACCGATGCACAATTGGAACTTTTTCTGAAACAGTCAATGCCCTCCACTCATACATCGATTCTGAGTCGGGAAAGCATGCACCACTAATTTCTGACGAGGTGCATGAAATAATAATGAACAACGCCGAAGATTTAAATCAATATGTAGACTATTCAAGGGATAATAATTATGATTACTTTGGCATCAAAACCCTTGAGAGAGCCTATCTCCTGAAGTTGGATGGGGAGATCGCCGAGAGACCCCAAGACATGTTAATGCGAGTTGCGATTGGAATTCACAAAGACGACCTCGATAGCGCAAAAAAGACCTATGATTTGATGTCAGAAGGTTGGTTCACCCACGCAACCCCCACACTTTTCAACTCCGGCACACCAAAGCCTCAGATGTCGAGTTGTTTCCTTCTCACAATGCAGGATGACTCACTTGACGCAATTTATGATACTCTCAAACAATGCGCAATGATTTCAAAATCCGCTGGTGGAATTGGTATCTCAGTTCACAATATTCGTTCCAAAGGTTCCTACATCAAGGGTACAAATGGGACTTCCAATGGTCTAGTTCCTATGCTTCGCGTGTTCAATGATACTGCGCGCTATGTTGACCAAGGTGGAGGTAAGAGAAAGGGTTCAATTGCGGTATATCTAGAACCTTGGCACCCCGATATCTTTGAGTTTTTGGACCTTAAGAAAAATCACGGTAAAGAGGAAATGCGGGCGCGTGACCTCTTCTATGCCTTATGGACTCCAGATTTATTCATGGAGAGGGTAAGTGAAAACGGCGAATGGAGTTTGTTTTGTCCAAATGAATGTGCAGACTTGCATGACACATATGGGGATGAATTCCGAGCCCTTTATGCAAAATATGAATCTGAAGGTAAAGCTCGCCGAGTCATCAAGGCTCGCGACCTATGAGATGCAATCACTCAGTCGCAAATCGAAACTGGCACACCATACATGATGTACAAGGATGCCTGTAATGAGAAATCAAATCAAAAGAATCTGGGTACTATTCGTAGTTCGAACCTGTGCACAGAAATTCTTGAATATACCGCTCCCGACGAGGTAGCAGTATGTAATTTGGCGAGTATTGCCCTACCCAAATTTGTTGATATGGAAGCCGGTGAATTTGACCATCAAAAGTTATTTGATGTAACCTATCATGCAACCGGTAACTTAAACCGAGTTATTGACCGCAATTATTATCCAGTCGCAGAAGCAAAAACTTCCAACTTACGCCACCGGCCAATCGTTCTTGGTGTTCAAGGTTTAGCAGACACTATTGCAATGTTGAAAATGACCTTTGATGGACCTGGTGCAAAGAAATGGAACAAGGAGATTTTTGAAACAATTTATGTTGCAGCCTGTACCGACTCC
>JACNFL010000280.1 GCA_014384685.1 Methanobacteriota archaeon | reverse complement strand
GAGGGCATAAGGGCCGAGAATAAACTCTCTGCTGAAGTCATGGATATGGAAAAAAAATCTCTCTGGAAATTAATCACTAGTTCCGGTATTCTTGCAAGCATGTGTTGTCTGCCAAGCGTCGTGTTGGTAATGTTTGGGCTTGCATCAGTATCGACAGGTGCGGCATTGTCAAACAGTCTTTATTTTGGCCCAGCGAGGCCAATTCTGTACGCCTTAACCCTTGTTTTCATGGGTGTAGGTTTATTCTTTCACTTTCGCAATGACGGAATATGCACACTCGATGAGGCAAAGAGGGAGAAGAGAAAAATTATCAATACCACACTATTTGTATTCACTACATCATTAGTATTTTATTTGTTTTTCAATTTTGTGATATTGGAAATCATCGGTATTCAAGTAGGCCTCCCGTGGGAAGAGAGTGCTTTTTGGAACTAAGTTTCTTCGCTTTCAACTTAGGAACTTTTTAGATTTTCTTTTGCATCTTTTTGATTTGCATAGAGCAGATTTTTGCAGATTTGCTAGGGGTGAGGTTTATTGATTATTGGCAATGCCTTGTAGTTGAACAACCGACTCCAAAAGTGTATTCTTTATTACCATCTTTATTTATCACAATCTGATTATTCATTTCTTTTGCTGTTTGTTCTAATAGCAAATCCAGCGAACTCTTTGGAGGTGGCGAATATGCCCTGATTGCGAGACTTATTTGCTGCCCATGTTCTCGCCAAGAAGTCAATTGAATAATTGATTTTCCAATTAAAAATTTCGCCTCAAAACTTCCAATTGAACTTTCAATATGAGTGACAATATCTCGTGGATTCAAATTCATTCCTAAGCGCATACATTTTTGAATCGCTTCCTTGACGGTCCAACGCAAAACAGCAGAATTTGGTGAAGCATTTAACTTGTCTAATTCATCTCCCTTTGCCATCATTGGAAAAGCAGATGGCGAAATTTCCCTTCTACTTGGTTCGGCATCAATTCCCACAAACCATTCCGAGTCAATAAGTGCGACTATAGCCCATTCTCCTGAATGTCCAATGCTGATATTCGGTAGGGGTTGTCTGCGAAAAGTTCCTTCAATCCAAGACAAGGAAGGTGCTCGGTTTTCATCCCTCTTCACTTCGACTAGCGATAAATCATCTACTCCCCATTTTATTAGCATTTGAGAAAGTAGGTGTCGTCCAGCTAGATGTTCCTCGAGCCTTTTTGCTGTTACAAAACCATTGACTTCAGTTGGGTTGGCTAAGGGGGGCAATATATTCGAATCCCATTTGCCTTGATTTTGCAAAGGCGTTGTTGGAGTTGTAGGTCTAATTGGGCAAATTGCAATTTTGAGTTTCGCTACGGGGAAATCCTCTGTATCTCCGCTTGGAAAAACCGGATTGATCCATTTCACCTCTCCGGCGGCTTTCCACATATCTTGGGCTAATTGCTGGTCCTTTGTAAAGCAAACCTTTGACTGTCTTGAACAGGTGCCATGGCTTTTAATTTCAAATCTTTCATAGCAAGAACTGGTGAATCATCATCTCCAACAATAACCACATCATGGGTGGTAACTCCTCCCTCATGAACTCCGGTAATAACCGACCGAAGGCGCAATTTCTCACCTTTATCAGGTACCCTAAGTAGGGTAGACCACTTTATTCCAATTGGTAAAGAGGAAATTCCTTGCGCTTCCATTGCAACAAGCCCTGCATTTTGGAATCCTGCTTCAATAAGCATTGGGAGAGCCTCAAGCAATACTTCCTCACCTTTGGTTTCTCGGGCCCACTGATCGGTAATTGGCATTTGATGGCGCATTAGTGCAATTCCATCACAACCGGGTGCATCTGCACTTCCAATTCCCTTTATCACTCCGCCGTGTGGTTGGAATCTGGGTCCATGGAAGTATCTCTCATAAATGAAGGCCGGATCAATTTCAATTTCACCACGGCTTGGTACGCCGATTTGTGGGGTGATAGATAACTCATTAGCAAAATGCGTGGTTAGGTCATCTGATTTCTTTACAAGGCGAACTGTTGCGCTATGGTGTCGTCGTGGCTTGCCAAATATTTCTCCCTTTGAATTGGATAAATCGCTCTCCAGCCAAGTATTTACCTTTACAATATCAGTGTTGTTTTCGCTGATTGTGGCTATTGTTCTAATTATTACAGGGCCTTTGATTAACTTAATCGGTAAGCCAAAGGTCACATCTTCAAATCCTGCTAATGCATAATTTGGACATAAAAGGAGGGCATGTTCTGCAAACATTTCCAAGGCCATAACTCCAGGGTGGTATGGAACGCCCTCTATTGAATGGTCAGTTAAAAATGGCATTTCTTCGGTTGATAAATTACTCTCTCCTGCCAAGGTGCTCCCTTTTTCAAAACAAAGTAATCTGTCAATGAATGGGAATCTTGTAGGGTCAGCGATTAGTGATGCTACATCACCGGGTAGTTTTAGGGGTGGTGGGCGGAAACTGTCAAATTCATCCATCAATCCCAATGCACCACAAGCGACAACACGGCGACTTCCACCAGCTAATACTTCATCAGCAAATATATTCACTCCGACTTCCACGGGTATTGTATCAATTCCGGCGGCTTCAAAAATTGCTTCTAAAGAACCTCGGGTAGCCATTCCTACATCTTTCCAACCGGTCCATGCAATTGCTACGGCATGTGTTTTTCCGGTTGCACTAAGGCGAGCCATTTCAACATCTAACACGCTATTTGCTGCTGCGTAGTCGGTCTGTCCACCATTTCCAAATCGTCCAGCAACACTAGTGAAAGAGCAAGCTAAGCGGAGTTCATCAGTACCACTTGATATTGCCGCAGCCTCCAATGCCTTCCAGCCGTCTACCTTTACCCGAATTACGGCGGAAAAAGTGTCCCAGTTTTTATCGGCCACAAGTTTCGAGTCTTCTATTCCTGCGCCATGGATGATTCCGGTAATTTT